>NZ_JAFBGL010000006.1 GCF_016811075.1 Oceaniferula flava | reverse complement strand
CGTGTTTCCTGTCTCCGAGGTCGATGCCAACAATGGACTTCTGATGTTTGATACTATTGTTCATAAGGTGGTAGCATTCTACAGAAACCGTTGGCCCGGCCTCGACTACCTTCTCATTCAATCTTCGCTGGCCATCAGTGCCCGGCAAGCTGGTGAATGTGGTGGTGCAAAGCAAAATCGATCATCAACCCGGCGTGGGTGGAACCGCCAGACGCCTGGATACCGCCTATTTTATCAGGTTGGATTACAGCTATGAAGTGGACGGCAAACCATATTTCTCCTCCCGCTATTCCTTGGGCAACGGCAATGTCGTGGACAGCGAGTACTACGACACCCAAGAAGAAGCCGAAGCACAGGCCCGCAAAGAATACGGAGAGGTCCAAGAACTCACCGTCTTTTACGACCCCGATGACCCTGCCGAAGCCGTGATCAAACCAGGCTGGAACTGGGGTACATTCGCCCCTTTATTGATTGGCCTCTTCCTGATCGCATCAGGTTGGTTAATGCGGGCTATCATCAGTCGGGCTGAGCCAAACGCAGCAAATAGCGCTCAGGCATAGAAACGGTGCATCTTCTCCATCTCCCGCCAAATCCACTGGACCTGTTCTAAGAACCTTAGAAAGCTTGGACCATTGAAAGCCTCGATACCACTTCCATCTATACCGAAGTCGCCATCAAGCATCTGAGAGAAGTCTATAACCAGACGTGTCCATCGTGCCTTTCTGGATAGAGAGGGTAGAGAAATTTCGATGGCCCGTTTGCTCTTGTAGTTTGCCCTTTTTTTCGTTCCTATGGGTTTCGGGCAGGAGTTGCTTCTGGAGGCTATTTTGATAAACTGACCAGCGAAGCCTCATTTCTCACATGCAGAGGTTCCACATAATCAGATAAAAAGGGTTCAAATGACAGAAAAGGCCAGACAATACAGGCCGTCGCACGTCCGACGGCTAGATACCCTTTCTAGAAATGAATGCGCAGCTCCAGACTGTGGAAAAACCCTGATTGCGCGTGATGGGGAAACCATAGTCAGTAAAATATGCCACATTGAAGCTGCCAGTGAAAAAGGGCCTAGGTTCAATCCGGAAATGAATGTCGATGAAAGGAGGCATTACAACAACCTAATACTGCTGTGTGATGAGTGTCATGGTATCATCGACAACTTAGAAAATGAGCCTGATTACCCGGTGGAGTTGTTACGCGAATGGAAAAAGGAGCACGAGTCGAAAGGCTTTACTGCCCTGAATGCAAAAAAATCGCTTTTATTAGTAGCAATAAACGCCATCGCGTCATCATCGCTGGAAGATGTCGAGGATGTCGAGGAAACAGAACCTTCGGTTTTTGATATAGAGGGCAAGATAGCATACAATTCTGTTGTTAGGAATAGGCCCCTGATTGATGAGTATAAGATATTCTACACCAAAATCGCTTCATTATATGGAGAACTGGAAAAGCAAGGCAGCTTCAAAAAAGAACGTCTGCTGAGGAACATTAGGCGGCTGTATTTGAAAGTCAGAGGCAGATATGTTTCAGTAGGGGACGATTCCATGGAGGCAGTCCAAAAGAATGCGGATAGCATTATTGAAGACATCGAAGAAGAGTTGATTGCATCCTGCTCCTCTGAGAACAATCTGTATGATGAGGATGTGGCCTTTGGGGTGTCCATTATCATGGTGGATGCGTTTATGAGATGTAAAATTTTGGAAGAACCTCACTTGTCATCATGATTGTAGGAAAAGACACACATCCAGAAAGGAAAGTTTATTACTGGGGTGCGCTGGTTCTCGAAGTGCTATCTTCAAGCAAAGAGGATCATCTAAACAGTTTTGCAGTATATGAGAATTTGAAATCAAACCATGATATTTCAGCCGAGCTATTCTTGCTGACTTTAGATTGGCTCTACCTTGTTGGTGCGATCGATGGTGAAAAAGGGCGTATTCAAAAATGTTTCTAAAAAGCTTAAAAATTGAGGAGGGAGAATCCCTCATAAGGAACATCTCTTTCAGAAAGGGCATCAACCTTATTGTTGATGAGACCGAGACAAGGAGCAGGAAGGAGTCAGGGAATAATGTAGGTAAAACTACAGTTCTAAGATTAATAGACTATTGTTTGGGTAGCAGTGGGAAAAATATCTACCAAGACCCTGAGTTTCGTGGGAGGAGCAATTCAGTGGTGGAGAACTACCTGACTGGTAATAATGTTTGCATCACTTTGGTTCTTAAAGATGATCTTGATATTGCAGCGTCCAGAGAAATTGTCATCCGCAGGAACTTTTTACAACGGAGTGACAAAATACTCGAAATTAACGGCGAACCAGTAAAGTCCAAGGATTTCCCAGAGTGCCTAAAGAGCTTGATTTTCAATTCCAGCGTTAGCAAGCCTACGTTCAAGCAGATTGTGTCAAAAAATGTTAGAGACGAAAAAAACCGTTTGATAAACACGGTGAAAGTCCTCCACCCAGCGACCAAGTATGAGGAATACGAGGCTTTATATCTGTTCTGGTTGGGCATCGATATAGATGTTTCAGACAGGAAACAAAAGCTATTCGCACATAAAAAGATCGAGGAAGACCTCCAGAAGCGACTGAAAAAAGAAAAGACGATTTCCCAAATCAAGCAGTCGTTATTGGTCGTTGATAGTGAAATTGAGGAGTTGGAAGCTAAGAAAGACAATTTCAGTGTTAACGAAAATTATGAAAATGAAGTTCAACAACTGAATCTAGCAAAAGCAAAAATCAATAGGCTGTCTACCCAGATAGCCCGAATTGAGTTGCGGATCGAGCTAATCAAAGAAAGTGCTGGGGAGTTAGAGGACGAAATCTCAAATGTTAATGTAGAGAAAATAAAAAGCCTCTATGAAGAAGCCAAATTCTTGATGCCATCAATACAAAAAACATTTGATGAGACATTGAGCTTTCACAATGGCATGGTGCTGGAGAAAAAGAAATACATCACCAATGAACTTCCCTCACTGGAATCTGAGCTGCTTGGGCTGAATAAACAACTTGAGGATTATTTGTCTCAGGAAAAAGCACTAGCTGCATCAATCAGTAAGTCGGATACGATGAATGAGTTTCAGAGTGTCGTCCTAAAACTAAATCAGTCTTATGAATCAAAAGGCTCTCTGGAAGAGCAGAAAAGGCTGTGGGAAAGCAGCATGGATAAGCTCGGAGCCATTAAGGAAGAACTCAAGAAAATAGACCAAGGGATAGACTCGCTAGATGATAAAATTCAGAAGAGAGTTTCTGAATTTAATAAATTTTTCTCAAAGCTATCAAATGATCTATACGGAGAAAAATACGTATTAAGTGCCGACAAGAATCCGAAGGGATATGAGTTGAACATTTCCAGTGTTCTTGCAAATCCTGGCACAGGTAAGAAAAAGGGGGAAATGGCAGCATTTGATTTGTCCTACATCCTGTTTGCAGACCATATGGGTATAGAGTGCCTGCACTTTGTTTTGCAGGATCAAATTGAAAATATACACGACAACCAGATTACGAGCATTTTGACGGATTTTGTTGAGAACAATAACTGTCAGTATGTGTTGTCTGTATTAAGGGACAAATTGCCGTCTGATATTGATGTGTCAAAATTTGAGGTAGTATCGCTGTCTCAGAACGATAAATTGTTTAGGGTATGATTACGCCTATGAGGTGGTGATCTTCAAGAGTTCGCTTGATATGTGGCATGAATTTTTTGCTTTTGCCGCCGAAGTGAAGGGGCTGGTATAGAAATGTTGCACACCGTGACAGTCTGCTGGAAAGGACTGCCTCGAATGCTCTCTCCCCGGTCGTTTCGGCGAAACGACCCTATCTAACTACTCGCACCGCGCAGAATTTGTAACTTGGCTGGCGGGAAAACGGATCAAACGACGCCTTGGTCAACTGGTTGGTCTTGGCGTAATGCATCGGCATGAAGAGTTGGCCGGGTTGCACCGTGGGCGTCACCATAGCGGTCACCGTCACCTCCGCACGGCGTGAATGCACGGTGATGGTGTCGTTGGGTTCGATACCCAACTTCTCAGCATCCTCTGGGTGCACTTCCACGTAGATCGATTGCGGGTAGAGTTTGCGCAGCACCGCGGACTTCTTGGTGCGCGTCTGGGTGTGCCACTGGGCGGAGCTGCCGCGACCTGTTAGCAGGATGAAAGGAAACTCATCATCCGTCGGTTCGGCGACTTCTACCGGATCGGAGAAGAGGAACTTGGCCCGACCATTGGCATGAAAAAAGCGGCCGTCGGAAAATAGGCGGCGTTGATTGTCCTGAGTCAGTCCCTCGACATCCTCAGGACGGCAAGGCCACTGGATGCCGCCGAGTTCATCGAGGGTGCGGTAGCTATCGATGCCGGAAATATCACACGGCTGACCTTGGGAAATTTTTGTTAGGATGCGGAACACATGCTCCGGCGAACTCCAGCGGGAAAACATCTCACCACAGCCCCAGTACTGGGCGATGAGTCGGAAAATATTGAAGTCGGACAGCGCTGAGCCAGGGGCCTTGGCGACTTTTTTCACCAGTCCGATGCGGCGCTCCGAGTTGATGAACACACCATCTTTCTCCCCCCAGCCAGCGGCGGGCAACAGCAGGTCCGCCTGCTCGACGGTTTCCGTGGTGGCATACATGTCCTGCACCACGAGGAAGTCCAGCTTCTCCATCGCTTCGCGGTACTGCTCCTGGTGAATCCATGAGTGCGAGCCATTGGTCGCCACCACCCAGAGGGCTTTGATTTTCCCCGCATGAATTCCCTCGATGATCTGATCGTAGGCCCAGCCGGTTTCGGTGGGAATTAGTTCGGGATTCATCGCCAGGGCTTCGGCGACCTTTTCACGGTCGGCTTGATTGGAAAAATCGTGACCGCCTAGCAGATTGGTCGTGTTACTGAACAATCGCGATCCCATGGCATTGCACTGGCCGGTGATCGAGTTCGCCCCGGTGCCGGGTCGGCCGATATTGCCGGTCATCAGGGCGATGTTGATGATCGCCTGAGCAGTGCGCACCGCCTCGTGGCCTTGGTTGACACCCATCGTCCACCAGAACGAAACGCGCTTCCCTGCCCCGATCGTCTCAGCCAGCTGATCCAGCTGCGCTATGGAAATGCCACTGCGCTTCTCCACCTCATCGGGGGTGAACTGGGCGATGTGTTTTTCAAATTCGTCAAAGTGCTCACAGTGCGCTGCGATGAACTTGTGGTCCACGTATCCCTTTTCTAACAACAGGCGGGCAAGACCGTAGAAGAAGACCAGGTCACTCTTCGGAGCGATCGGATAATGCTGGGTCGCGGCCACGGCGGTTTCCGTTTTGCGTGGATCGATGACCACGATTTCCGGATTGTGCGGATTGCGCTCCACCCGCTGCCACATGATCGGGTGCGCGATACAGAGATTGGAACCAATCAGCACGATGACGTCCGATTCCTCAAAGTCCTGATATGTGTAAGGCGGAGAATCGAAACCGAAGCTCTGCTTGTAGGCGACCACGGCGGTGGCCATGCACTGGCGGGTGTTGCCGTCGCCGTGCTTCATGCCCATGCCGAACTTACTCAAGGCACCGAGAAAGGCCATCTCCTCAGCGACGATTTGACCGGTGCTGAGAAAGGCGACCGATTCCTTTCCGTGTTTCGCCTGGATCTCCTTGATGCGTTCGCAGAAAACCACCATGGCACGATCCCAATCGACCTCTTCCAGCTGGCCGCCACGTTGTTCTCGCAGCAGTGGCGCGGTGGCGCGATCTTTCGCCTGCAGTGGGGTCAGCGCCTCCCATCCTTTTGGGCAGGCCATGCCGAGGTTCACCGGGTATTCGGTGGCAGGAGTCAAGCCCACCGCCTCATTTTCCTTCATGTGAATATTGAGCCCACAGCCGGTGGCACAGAAACCGCAGACCATAGTGGTGGTGGCATCCGGGACCACATTCGCCGGCACCTGACCAAGGCCAAATTTCCCCGGCTTGCGCACCAGGCGGTCGGTCTTCGGCCCCTGCCATTGGCGCACGGGAGGGATCAGCTGTTTGAGGAAATGACTAGGTGTCGACATGTTGGAAATCGTGGAGATGAAGTGCTTAATGCGGACGGCTCAGCTCACCGGGCATCTTCAGAGTGACCACGGCCTGGAAGAACAGCTTACGCTCGAGCCACTCGCTGGCGAGCAGGGAAATACAGGCCACCACGGCGCCGGTCACCGCCAGCGGGGGAACCAGGATCGCCAGAGCCACCGCCAGCATCGCCGCCGTGAGTGTCAGCCAGCGAAGTTTCAGCACCGAACTCAGCGGCTGCAGCTGCAGCAGTGCGCTTTTCTTGGCATAACTCCACTCGTCCTGCTTCGCCGGTGTCAGCTGCCGGATCTCAGTGACCAGCTTGAGCACCAGCGAGAGCAATACACCCGTCACAGCAAAGACCGTGACCGAGTCCGCAAAGATCAACTCCGCAGCGCAGAGACCGGTGAAACCTCCTAACAACATCGTGCCTCCAAAGCGGCCGAGCGTTTTACCCATCGACCAAAATGCGCGGCGGGTATCGACGTAGACCATGATCGAACAGAACACGCTCACCAGACCTAACAAAACAGCCAATGCCGAAGTCGCCAACGCGAACCAGCCTGGGAGGACGCTCGGTAAAATTGCCTGTGCAGCTGTCGGAGCCCAGCCGTAGAGATGTGGCCACGCGGCCACAGCCAGGGACAGCATCAACGCCGGCATCCACGCACCAAAGAGAATCACCTCTCGACTCAGCCAGGAGGTTTTCAGACCGAGGAAACAACGCCAGGCACCCTTCGGACTGCCGAGGTGGGTGAAGCTGGCAATCAGGCCTACCTTTCCTAACAACACAGCCGCAAGCAGCAGCGGAAGATGCAAGTTGGTAAATCGTTCGGGAGCTAACAGCCGCCCGATGCCATCGACCAATGACAGCCCGACAGCCACCTGAGTGAGCATCAGCATGGTCACCAGCGGCAGGTGCGAGTGCGCCGGAGTGAGCTCATATTCATCGCTCGCCTGCATGGTTGCGTCCAGCTTGCGCTTGCTGCGGAAAACGGTGGTCGGCTTGGTGTATTCCGACTGAAATGCTCCGGGCAGCATCCGCCGTCCTCCCTTCGCCGCCTCGTGCACGCCGCTGGTTTGCACCACTTTGATTTGGATGGCTCCGCTGGGGCAGGATTGCACACATGCCGGGGCTTCCCCTTCGGCGAGGCGCTCGTGGCACATATCGCATTTCCTCACAATCCCCAGGGACTTGTCGTATTTCGGCACGTCATAAGGACACTTCAGCGAGCAGTATTGGCAGCCGATGCATTGGTCGTCGAGGTGGCGCACCACCCCGGTGTCCTTTTCCTTTTCGTAGGCGCCCACCGGGCAGCCATTGAGGCAGGCAGGATCGGCGCAGTGGTGACAGGCCGTGGTCACCGTCTGCTGCTCGGCCACGCCATCGACGACGCCACGGATCGATCCGATATCGCGCCAGCTTTCCTGATCGTTCAGCCCGTTCAAGCTGTGGCAGGCCACCACACAGGCTTTGCAGCCGGTGCATTTGTCGAGATCCACCTCGAAGGCATACTGCTCACCGGTCGACGGTTTGCGGATCGGGATCAGGTCTTGGTAGTAATTTTTCTGCGCGTGACCGGGGGTGGAGGCATGCTTCTGGCTAAAGCGGTCCACAGCGGTCAGCTCCTGCTGTTCACGCAAGAACTCCTCGATCAGATTCAGCTGATCGTCACCGAGTACATAGGGCTTTTTCGAGAAGCTGTACTCGTCATTCTTGTGTGTGGCTAGGGGCATTACCGTCCTCATAGCAGGCGTCATGCCAGTGACCCTTGTGACGATGATCACATTTCATTATTTATGTGATAATTTATCATTTAATCACCAGTAGCAGGATAATGATCCCGGCGAGCACCGCCGATACAGTCTGCCAGAACTTCACCGGATTGCGCTCGATCAATGGCAAATACGAAGCCATGGAATAGGAATCGCTGGGGTGCTCGAGATCGTAGACCCACTCACTCATACCCTGATAACGGGCGCCGGGGACGATTTCCACCGCCCGCGCCACCGCACCATCGAGCCACACCGGCACCATCGGGTAGTGATGGTAAAGCGGCACGTATTCCAGCTGGCTAAAATCCTTGGGGCTCTTTGCCTTCGCCCATTTCTCACCGTAGGGGCACTTGCCACCGCTGAGCAGGTGATAGGCAATCATCGCGATGGAAAATTGATCCGCCCGCGGGCCAATCCTGCTGGACGTCGGCATCCGATACTCCGGAGCTGAAAAATCAAGCGTGCCGAGAGCGTCGTCATCCTGACGACCAAGGCGTTCACGCAGGCCAGCGATCCGGCAGGAACCGTAATCGATCACCGTTACCTTGCCCTCGGCATCGACGATGATGTTTTCCAATTTCAAATCCTGATGCAGCACCTCCTTGCGGTGCAGCGCCCGCACGCCGGAAACAATCTGCCGGACGATGGCGACCACTTCATCGATCGGTGGCCGGCCTTGATGACCGTGCAACCAGTCGGCCAGGTTTTGCCCGTCGAGTGATTCCATCAGGTAGTAGAGAAAGGTCGGTTTGCTATCGCGGTCGATCACGCGCACCAAGTTCTTGTGCTCCACCCGTTTGCCCACCCATTCCTCGGCGGCAAAGCGTTCGATGTATTCTGGGTCGTCTTTGAAATTCACCGATGGAGTTTTCATCACCAGCATGCGTCCGTCGTTGAGATCGCGCACCCGGTAGAGCTGGCTGCGTTTACTTTCCACCATCACCTCCTCCACTTCCAGTCCGTCGATTTTCATCCCCGGAGCCAACAAAGGAGGAAACGGACGCTCACTCACCACCCTCTGGGCTTCTTCGTAGTTGCTGTCCGGAAGGCTTTCCACCTTCACCAGCACACAGGTGGTGTTGTCGTCGCCACCGCTGTCCAGTGCCCGCTGCGCCATGGCGGCAGCGATGTCATCGAGGCAGCCTTCGGAATCGGCCAATTTGCGAATTTCTTGGTCGCTGATAAAATCGTGCACGCCATCGGTGCAGAGGATGAACAGATCATCCACTTGCAGGTCCGCCTCGCGGTAATCCACTTTCAAGTTAAGGCTCAAGCCCATGGCCCTATTCAAAAAGCTCGCTTTGGAAACCATCGATCGGTGGTCGCGTGTCAGCTGCTCGATCTCACCATCTCTGACGCGGTAAATGCGGGAGTCTCCGACGTGGAAAATGAAGCCGGTGCGCGAACAGAGCACCAGTGAACTGTGGGTGGAGACGTAGCCTTTTTCATCGCTGAAGCCCTCGGCACTCCCCTGCCCGTAGAGCCAGCGGTTGAGGCTATCCAAGACCCGCTGCGCAGAGGTCTTCACCGTCCAAGTCTCTGGCGTGCAGAAGTAATCGGAGAGAAAACCTTGGACACACATCTCGCCGGCCACCTTGCCGCCGTTGGCCGCGCTGACCCCATCGGCAACCACTGCGGCAATGCCTTTGGTAGCGACCACCGCATCGTCCGGCACTCGCACGCCGGTGCAGTCTTCGTTTTGCTCCTTCGGACCACACAAAGAACACTGCCCCGCCTCAACGCGGAGTCGAGACGGGGCAGGGCTATGATTTTTCATCCCAGCCAGCTTCACATCAGACGGGGAGGGATGGCAATGGGGAAGTTCACTCATGCGACTTCGATGAATTCCACAGAACCATCAGGCATGACCTCGGCGACGTGCCCTTCCGGCTCGTCAAGGAACATGGTGGCCACAAAACCCAGCGAGCTCGACGCGGCGATGATCATGAAGAAAGTGGAGGCATTGACGAAGGAAAACACGGTCAGGAACACCACCGCTCCCACGTTGCCGTAGGCTCCTGCCATCCCTGCAATCTGGCCGGTCATCCGACGCTGCACCAGCGGCACGATGGCAAACACGGCACCCTCACCAGACTGCACAAAGAAGGAACAAAGCATGGTGACTCCCACGGCGAGTGGGATTGCCCAACCGGCATCGATCTGGCTCATCAGGAAATAACCCACAGCCAGCCCCACCATGAAGATCAGCAGACTCTTGCGTCTTCCCAGTTTATCAGAAATCAAGCCACCTGCCGGGCGTGCGACCAGGTTCATGAAGGCAAATCCGGAAGCCAGCAGGCCGGCGGTCACCGCACTGAGGCCAAAGGTGTCCATGAAGAAAAATGGCAGCATCGAGACCACCGCCAGTTCGGAACCGAAAGTGACAAAGTAGTTCAAATCCAAAATGGCAACCTGCTTGAACTTGAACCGGAACATCTCGCCCACGCCTCCATTTTTCAGCATCTCCTTGTTCACGCGATAGATCTGCGAGGCCTGGAAGGCAAACAGCGCGGCGAGGCCGACGTAGATGATATTGACAGCTGTCTGGCTGAGCAGCCCGACACCGGTCGGTGACAGCTTCCAGCCCAGCACGGCGAGCGCGAGATACATCGGCACCGTCATTACGAGCAGGAAGTAGAAGTCACGCGGAGTGCTGACTTCCATGCCTCCACTTTTTTTCGGTTTGAAATAGGTCGATCCCTTTGGGGTATCGCGGGCCACGATGTAGTAGAAAACTCCGTAAAGCGAGGCGATGGCACCGACGCTGTAAAGAGCGTAACGCCAGCCGTTTTCACCGCCAAAGGCCAAGGCCAGCGAGGGCATGGTCATCGCGGCAGCAGCCGAGCCGAAGTTCCCCCAGCCGCCGTAAACCCCCTCGGCCAGTCCCACCTGACGAGCCGGGAACCACTCGCCCACCATGCGGATACCAATGACAAATCCAGCCCCCACAAACCCCATTGCAAAGCGCGCCATCGCGAGCTGTTCGTAGGTTTGGGCGGATGCAAACAGGGCGCATAAGACCCCCGAGATGATGAGCAGCGCACTGTAAGTTTTCCGTGGTCCCAATTTATCCACCAGCATGCCAATCACCACCCGTGCAGGGATCGTCAGGGCCACATTTAAGATCAGCAGCGCCTTCCACTGCGCCTTGCTCATGCCAAAGGCTTCCGTCAACACCGAGCCCAAAGGCGCGTGGGTGAACCAGACAACGAATGTTATAAAAAACGCCACCCAGGTGAAGTGCAGGGTGCGAATGCTCGGGTTTTTAACATTTAGGGGGTTGAGTTGTGTGTTGCTCATATCCGCCCATCAAGCACTCCCTATGCCAATCGAACCCCATTGCTATTCAGACGCATCATTTTAAAGATGAAAATAAGTCATGGAGAAACATGGTATGGCAACTGCTGAGTATTTCTCATCAATACTATTATCCAAACAACTGTATTATGAATCTACCCGATATACGTCAGCTCAATATCTTTATTGCCTTGGAGGAAACCCGATCGTTTACCGCGGCGGCCCGACTCTGCTTCATCACCCAGTCCGCCGTCAGTCACTCGATCAAAGCTCTGGAAAAACAACTCGATTGCCCACTGATCGAGCGCATGGGAAAGCGCATCATCCTCACACCTTATGGCGAGGTCTTCCTGCACCACTCAAAGCGTGTTGTCGCCGAGCTCGAGTCCGGCTTGTCCAAACTCGAAAAGCTCAAGCAATGGGGCTACACCTCGATCCACGTCGGAGTGCCGGACTCCATCTGCCAAATTGTGCTACCCGCTGCACTCAAGGCCTTTTATGAAAAGCATCCACGCTGTGAGGTCTCTGTAAGCATCGGCGATACCACGGAGATTCTGAAAATGATCAAAGATGGTCAGGTCGATATCGGCGTAGGCATTCAGCAGTCGCTACCCGATCAGAAATTCCACTTCACCCCGCTCGCCGACGATGAGCTTTGCTTCATCACCAGTGTCGAGCACGCGTGGACCGAGCAAGAGCCTACCATGCGCAAGGAGCTCTCCGATGTCCGCTTGATCACCTACTCGGCCAAGAGTGAAACCAAACGCCTGGTCACCCGTCACTTCAACGAACACGTCATCCAGCACCATCAGCCGCTGACCCTCGGCAACATGGAGGCAATCAAGGAGATGACCAAGCTCGACATGGGCGTGGGCATCATCCCCCGATGGGTAGCACGTGAGGAAATCGAAGCCGGTGAGCTAACTTCGCACACCATCTCGACTCCAGCGCCACAGCGCACCTGGGGTGTGTTCTCTCCCGCGCATAAAACGCTGTCCCTACCCGAGGAAGATTTCATCAGCATCTGCAAAGAACACCTCGAAGCCGCCATCGCTGCGGACGTCGAAGAACCCGTGCCAGCCAGCTAACGGCAGCACCACTTCAGCCACACATTAAAATAATGAGCCTCATGCCTGTCATGAGGCTCATTCATGTCTAGGGCCGTCATATGGCATGCCACATGCTCAACTTGGGTTAAGGAAATCCTTTCCAGACACAAACCTCAAAACCCCAGACTACAATGAAAGAAAGAATCATCGTCATCGGCAACGGCATGGTCGGTTATAAATTTTGCGAACGCTTGGTCAGTAAAGACACAGCGAAGCGCTACCAGATCGTCACCTTCTGCGAAGAGCCACGGCCGGCCTACGATCGCGTCCACTTGTCCGAATACTTCTCTGGCAAATCCGCCGACGACCTAGCGATGGCCAAGTTCAACTGGTATGAGGACAACGGCGTGGAACTTCACGTCAACGAACTCGCCACCAGCATCGACCGGAAAAACAAGCGCGTGCTGACCGCTGCCGGCAAGGTGGTGCCCTATGACAAGCTGATCATGGCGACCGGTTCGTCTCCCTTCGTGCCACCCGTGCCGGGGATTGAGAAGAAAGGTGTCTTTGTTTACCGCACCATCGAAGATCTCGAGGCGATCAAAGCCTATGCCAAGAACAGCAAGACTTGCGCCGTGATCGGGGGTGGATTGCTGGGTTTGGAAGCCGCCAAGGCCGCTCAGGATTTGGGCCTGAAAACGCACGTCGTCGAGTTCGCTCCACGGCTCATGCCCAGGCAGCTCGATGAAGACGCCGGCATCATGCTCAAGGACATCATCGAGGAACGCGGCATCCAGGTGCACTTGAACAAAGCGACCAAGAACATCGCCGGCGAGGACACCGTCAGCGCCATGGAGTTCTCGGACGACAGCAAACTTCCGGTCGATATGATCATCGTCTCCGCTGGCATTCGTCCGCGTGATGAACTCGCCAAGGAGGCAGGTCTCGAAGTCGGTGAGCGCGGTGGCATCCAGGTCAATAGCCTGCTGCTCACCAGCGATCCCCACATCTTCGCCATCGGCGAGTGCGCGCTGTATGAGGGAATGATCTACGGCCTCGTCGCTCCCGGCTACCAGATGGCCGATGCGGTATCCGATTTACTTTTAGGAAAAGAAGCCAGCTTCGAAGGCGCCGATATGTCTACCAAGCTCAAGCTGATTGGCACGGACGTCGCCAGCTTTGGCGCCATCGAAGCTCCGGCTGATTCCGGAGCTCGTGAGATCGTCATCAATGATCCACACAGTAAGCTCTACAAAAAACTCGTCGTCAGCGCGGACGGCAAGACATTGTTAGGCGGTATTCTGGTCGGCGATGCCTCGGCCTACGGCGGCCTGCTGCAGATCTATCAGAACGGTCTGGTTATGCCTCCCGAGCCCATCCAGCTGATCCTCCCCGCGAGCGAAGGCTCGGCCGCCATGGGAGCGCACGATATCCCCAGCGACGCCCAAATCTGCTCCTGCGAGTCGGTCACCAAGGGCGATCTCTGCGACGCCATCGATAACGGCTGCGGCTCCATCGGCGAGCTCAAGGCCTGCACCAAAGCCGGCACTGGCTGTGGTGGCTGTGTGCCCTTGATGACTGATATTTTCAAAGCCAAGATGAAGGAAAACGGCGTGGTGGTGAGCAATCGCCTCTGCGAACACTTCGATCACTCACGCACGGAACTCTACCAAATCATCCGCGCCACCGGGATCCAGACCTTTGAAGAACTGATCAAAAAACACGGCACCAGCCTCGGCTGCGAGGTTTGTAAACCTGCCGTGGGCTCCATCCTTGCCTCCACCTGGAACAAGCCGATCCTCGAGCACGCTCAGCTGCAAGACACCAATGATACCTTCCTCGCCAACATCCAGCAGGACGGCACTTACTCGGTGATCCCCCGCGTTCCGGGAGGCGAGATCACTCCGGACAAACTGATCGTGATCGGCCAAGTCGCTAAGAAGTATGACCTCTACATGAAATTCACTGGCGGCCAGCGAATCGACATGCTGGGTGCTCGGGTCGATCAATTGCCATCGATCTGGAAAGAACTCATCGATGCTGGCTTCGAATCAGGTCACGCCTACGGCAAGGCGCTACGCACAGTGAAATCCTGTGTCGGTTCCAGCTGGTGCCGCTTTGGCGTTCAGGACTCCACAACGCTTGCCATTGATGTGGAAAACCGCTACCGCGGCATCCGCTCACCCCACAAGATCAAAGGCGGTGTTTCCGGCTGCGCTCGTGAGTGCTCGGAGGCTCGCTCCAAAGACTTCGGCATCATCGCCACCGAGAAAGGCTGGAACCTCTACGTCTGTGGTAACGGCGGTATGAACCCACGCCACGCCGACCTCTTTGCCACCGACATCGATCGCGAAACCCTGATCAAGTATATCGACCGCTTCCTCATGTATTACATCAAGACCGCCGATAAACTGGAACGCACAGCCACCTGGATGACCAAACTCGATGGTGGACTCAAACACCTCCAAGACGTGGTCATCAACGACTCTCTCGGCATCTGCGACGAGCTTGAAGCTCAAATGCAGCAACTCATCGACACCTTTGAGTGCGAGTGGACCAATGCCATCAACGATCCTGAGAAAATGAAACGATTCCGTTCCTTTTCCAACACTGACGACAAGGATGATTCCATCCACTTTGTCAAAGTGAGAGACCAAATCAGCCCGGCGCGTCTCAACGAGACCGCAGAAGAAACGGCAATAGCTCAATAACCCTTAAAAATAATACCACACGACAATAATGATAACCGATACCAAATGGACCAGCCTAGGTAGTATTGACAACTTCCCACTGCACCTCGGCACCTGCGTCAAAGTAGGCGACACCCAGATCGCTGTATTCCACCTACCCACCGAGGGTAAGTGGTATGCCGTTCAGAACCTCAATCCGATCAACGAGCGCATGGTGCTCTCACGCGGAATGGTGGGTGATGAAAATGGCGTTCCCTACGTAGCATGCCCACTCCACAAGCACCACTTCGCATTGGAAACTGGCATGTGCCTCAATGATCCTACCTACACCATCCAGACCTTCCCCATCAAGGAAGAGGGTGGCGAGCTGATCATCGCGGCCTAATCCTCCCGAGCTGCTAACCAGCGGCTCACTTGCACCATCGCCCGAGCGCGGTGACTGAGGCTGTTCTTCACCTCTTCACCGAGCTCGGCGAAGGACTTGTCATATCCCTCGGGCACAAACAAGGGATCATAACCAAAGCCGCCCTCGCCGTGGCGCGCGGATAAGATATGTCCCTCCACGGCACCGTCAAAGTGCGCCAGCGCCTCCCCATTTTCAGCCAGCACCATCACGCAGCGGAAACGGGCGGACCGTTCACCCTCGCCGACACCTTCGAGCTCGGCGAGTAACTTTTTGTTATTGAGCGCATCATTGCCGTCCTCACCAGCATAGCGCGCCGAGTAAACGCCGGGAGCACCGCCAAGGGCATCCACTTCCAGTCCGGAATCATCAGACAGCACCAGCCCCGGCACCGAGCGACTGATCTCCACAGCCTTCAAGGTGGCATTTTCCAAAAACGTCACCCCGGTCTCTTCGACCGCCGGCAACGATGGGTGGGACTTCAAATCCGTCACCTCATACCCAGCACCTAACATGGCGCGAATTTCCTCGGTCTTATGAGCATTTCCAGTGGCAACAAGCAGCTTTTTCATGCCGCAGAGCTAACATCAGGAAAAAATTTATCGAGAATTTTGGACTCTTGGAGGTATTTTATCGTGAGGTCCAAGGTGGCCTCGAACAGGCCATTGGCTGACGAACCAAAGCAACGGCGCATGCTGGGCGACTTACGTCCTAGCATAGCCAACCCTCACGGGGGATCGAACTTAGACAAAGGCGATGAAGTTATAATTTTGAGAAAACTTTAACAAACTGACTCCGTGTGGGGTTGGCTACTACGACTTGTTCGGTATAGTGACCTAGATTTGAGTATCTTTAGCTGGGCTTCTTATTTTACTTCATTCTCTTACGATCTTCGCAAGTGGAGGAGTTATACGTGATGTGCGTCTCTTTCTGCCTAGAATACCAACAACACAATAATTAAATAAGATTCTATATACTGCACGAGCATTATTATCAATTAATTTATCAACGTCACCAACTACTTCATCTCGAATTTCGTCGGGAAACCCTGTCATATCAAGCTCAGGATAAAAATCGTTTAAACAATTTCTAAAGTATTTATCAGTGAAAGAAAATTCATCATTATCTCCAGTCTGCATAGTGTGCGCTGCACGGTTACGAATTTTCTTCAAAGAATTAATGCCTCTGAAGTCTTCCTCGGATAAATGTCCAAATGCAAAAGCTAAAGAAAGCATATTACCGAAGGAACTCAGGGGTTTAGGGTAATCGAATAGTCCTTTAACTTTTTGAAAATTAGAATCAACCAAAACATCCTTTAGAAATTCATACAAAAAGCCTTCTAGTATTGCCCCTCCCAAAATTGCGACTTCTCTATCACTTTTGGATAAGTCAAAAATTTGCTCATTGAAATAGTTTAGAGTTTTATAATCTGGACTGGATTTTTTCATACTGTTTTTTAGCGAACGTCTTAGCATAACTATCCCATACGGGACAACAAATTTTGACGAAGGGGTTAATGGTTATAATTATCTAAAAATTTGGCTGGAAAGGCGCCGCATGGGATTGGCTACTGCGCCTTGTTAGCATTTTTCTAGTCGCAGATCTTTGCTAAGGCTGGAGATAATGAGGAAGGTTCTTCTTTAATAGTCAAGACACATCTCTTAAAACTCCACTCTAGTTCTTCTGTCATAAGCTCGATAGCCATACGCTTAGCCAATCCAGAATCAATTACATCTTCCTTACTACGCCTTACTACACACCTCATGATATACCATCTGTTGTGTGATTCTGCTAATTGAACTAGTGAAGCAAAAGCTAACGCTTGGTCTGATGGGGTTCCGTGATCAAAAATTGTAGTTAGACGACCGCAAACGCTATCTGCAAAATTAAACAAGAAACGTGTTGAAGCAGCCCAATAACAATACTTCTCAACAATTGCTGAGGATATTCCATCTCCTCTCTCGACTATTTTCTTTAAAGCCTCTGATGGTAGACGAGTTAAAAATGGTGTGGATAGAGAATATACCCATTCGTTTTCTAGTCCTTCAGTTCTTTCTTCTGTATCAAGAGTAGCGAAGAACCTAGCAAAATCATCATAGTCTGCATCTATCCAATCATTAACAGAATCAAGCTTCTCTAGCCATTTATTGGCTTCTTCATCATCTACTTCACAGTGTCCACCTTCTTCAAAAAGTGTATCTAAGACCAAAGATCGAAGGATCTTGAGTGAAGGTCGTCTATCTGGTTTGGGATCAGTGCATTTTTCAATAATTACACCCATTCCGCCAGTGGCGGAATGTTTAGCGTATGGAGTGCGGTCATATTGACCGAATAAGTCATGAAGAATGCATCCAAAAGAATAAATATCTGCTGAGGCTTGAGCATTATGGAAGTCTTGTCGTTGTTCAGGTGCGCAATACTTCTCTGTGAAGATAATAGTGTCTTCAGTCAGAGTCATTGTCTGACCTGATGGAGGCAATACAGCCCCTAGGTCTGAGAGTTTCCATGCTCCATCATGAAATAGTATATTATTAGGATTAAGATCTCTATGAACGTATCTTTCATCGTGAAGCCGTTGCAAACTATTTAAAATATCAGCTATAGGTTCAATCTCCACAGATCCAGCTGATTTATTATCAGCGATCTCCTCTGTATAAGTTTTCTCTGCCAGAGGCATAATGAACCATGGTTCAGATCCAGATAGATCATGATCTAAAACAGGAATTATCTCTGAACCTCCAAGTTCTTGCTGAGTTAAAACTTCCCTGCGAAAGCGTTTTCTCAGTTTATCGTGAAAACCAGCACTTATTGTTGATGATGGTGCAAATGTTTTGCGAGCAAAGCGGTTATCTTTTTCGTCTTTTACTTCTTCGACGGCTCCGAAACCACCTCGTCCGATTAGTTTTATTTCTGTGTAAGTTGCCATATAGGGTGTTGTATTTATGCTAACAGTGTTATTAGTTGACTCGGGTAGTAGGAACTTTCACATGCTTGACTACTTTGAGTCGTTAAGCACAGAGCTGATACCCGATCTAGTTGAAATGATTCTAGTCTGTTAGTTTGCGTAGCGACAAGTAAAATTGTGTGTAGGTGTCGTTGGTAGTCTTATCATTCAAAGTAGCTGGAGGGATTACTACATCGTTGGATTTAATCACCGATAATTAAATAACTCCTGGTATAAAGTTGCTTTCCTTGAGGCAGGGGCAATTCATGCTCGAAATCAGTTTGAGAGAGGGTATCGCCACCAGCAGTGTGAATCCGCTGCAAACATCGTGTTTCCCGAATTCGAGCCACGGATTTGGTGGCATTTGCGAAAAAGTTGGAGAATTTTGGAATAAAAACGGCCAATCAGACGCTTACTAACGATGAAAGCAATCAAACATATCCTCACCGCCGCCTTCGCTCTTGCCACATTTGCAGGAACTGCCATCGCCGGAGATGACTGGCTGACAGACGTCGATGCCGGTATCGCCCAGGCTAAGAAAGAGAACAAAGCTGTCATGGTCGAGTTCACCGGATCCGACTGGTGCCCGCCTTGCATCATGATGCACAAGAAAGTTTTCTCCAAGTCCGAGTTCACCTCGAAAGCATCTGAGAAGTTCGTGCTGGTCAAAATCGACATCCCTAACAAGGACAAAGAGCTCAAGAAAAAGAACTCCAAGGTGCTGCAGAAATACGGCGTCCGTGGTGTTCCTACCGTGATCCTCTTTGACGCTGACGGTAAAGAGTTCAACCGCTTCACCGCTTCCCAATTCCCTGACGTGGACAAGTTCCTTGCCCATCTCGACTCCGCTCTGGAGAAGAAGGACATGGACTAACACATTCTCTCTTCCCTGATTGTAAGGGTTTTTTATAACAGAGCCGCGTGATGCATTTCACGTGGCTTATTTTTTTGTCCTGATGTATGAGCGTAGCACTCAAGTCGATCGGCGCAGGCAGCTGATTGTATCTATCTAAGCGCTTCGTTCCGACGGCTCATTCGCCCCATCCTTCTTCCGCAGTGGCCAGTCCATGGCAAAGTGAAACAAGGGGATATTGGCGACACCTCCGGCGATCAGCATCAAGTGCCCGCCATCCTCCCAGCCCAGTTACCAAGCAAAGCCTGCAGCGACAATCACCAGGAGGCAGAGCGCCAAGATCGCGCCAAAGATGAGGTTGGCCTTCGGGGAAGGCCTTGGCTAGGTCTGCCTGCCTAACCAGCCAGTTCTTCCACCAGCTGCAGCCACTCTTCGCCGAGTTTTTCCTGTCCTACCGGCTGGGGTTTCCCTGCTTGGCTGTACCAGTATCCGGCGTTGGGCAGGTCACCTTCCACGCGGTGGAGGTGGGCGTGGATCCAGGCGCCGGCTGGGCCGTCTATTTCCTGACAGAGGTCGTGCGCCTCTTCCCATCGGCCGGCACGGGCCAGCCAGAGGGAGCGCAGTGCCTGATTGAGTCCGGCGGGTGGATTGCCTCCACGCGTCGCGGATTCCGCGAGTTCTTTAGAATTCATACTTCATTTCTACATACGGAAACGAAGCGATCAAGCTGGAAGTGACGATTCTATGATGAGACCGGTCGATGCGCCACTTCCCTCTAGGACTTTCCCCTTTATTTGGAAAACTCGGTGATGGTGAGATCACGGAATTCCACCTTGGCCTTGCCACCCGAGTGAATTTGCACGGCGATGTGGCCTTTGGAGGGGATTTTCGGGTTTTTCTCCACATAGTCGGCCGTTTTCACCCCGTTGATGTAGAGCTCGTGGTGATTGCCGATGCAGCGGATGATGTAGGAATTCCATCCTTCCGGATTGAGCACACGCTCCAGGGTGGAGGTGTCTCCTTTAACTAACTTTTTCCGCCGGTGCTCATCGTAGATGCCGCCCCACCAGTCTTTGCCGATGTCTGCCTGGTAGCCGATGATTTTCTTCCCTTTGATGATCGAGCGATACTGGATGCCGGAGTTGATCAGTCCGGTGGCATGATCGCCGCGAATGCGGAACAGACAGCGGAACTCGAAGTCCTCGTATTGTTTCTCGGTGGCCAGGTAGGTGTTGCGCGGGATCTTGTCGGTGAGATTGCCTGCCACGATCGAGCCGTCTTCCACCGACCATTTTTCCATGAAGGCAGGATTGACGGTTTTCCAGCCGCTGAGGTCTTTGCCGTTGAAAAGTGGCACCGGCTTGGCGGGTTCTTGAGCGTGCACGGTGCCGAGGCAGATCGCGCAGGTGAGAAGGGTGATGAGTTTCATCGTTAGTAAATTTGTTAGGTTAGAGATCGAAATCAAAGACGACAAGGCGCTCGAGACGTGGCTGCACGAGATCGACCACTTTCAGGTGATCGGGGTGCGGCAGGTAGTTATCGCGATCTTCGGCGGTGTCGAAGGTCATGATAAAGCCGTGGGTGAAGCCATCGTTCAGTCCCTCGTCCGATTTATACGGTCCGTGCTCCACCGACTGCAGGCCGGGGATCTTGTTTTTCAAATCGACGAGTGCCTCAAAGGATTCATCGATCTGCTCTTGGGTGATTTCTGGTTTGAATTGGAATACTCCGAAGTGTCTGGTCATAATATAATTAAGTTACGGTTGGTTAGATACAGGGGATTTACAGGAGGTGTTTACTGACCGGCCTGGAGGAAAACGTAGGTGCCTTTCTTATTGGAAATCACGATGTCCTCTTTGCCGTCCGCGTTGAGATCGGCGGTGGAGATCTGGCGACCTACGCCGGAGTTATCATCGATGCGATGCGGAGTGAAGGTGGTGCCTTTTTTACCGCGTGTGGTGCGGAACCAATAAAGCACGGCAGGGTCCTTGGCGCCGGGGTCCTTGCCGTTGTGGGCGAAGTAACATTTACCGGTGATGATGTCCTTAATCCCATCGCCATCAATGTCCGCACAGGCCATGGCGTGGGGTTGGGAAAAGGAGAGAACCTTTGGATTGTTAGATGCCTTCTCCGGCATGATGAGATGCTGCTTGAAGGTGATGTTTCCATCAGCGGACTTGATCTGCTCATACCATGCCAGGCCGTAGCCGTGGGCATCAAGGGCGGTGACCACATCGGTATCGCCATCGCCGTCAATATCGTAGCCAAACATCTGCGAGCCTCCTTTCCCCGGGGCGAAATCGTAGGGGTGGAATTTCCACGCCGACTTCTTATCCCAGTTCTTCGGCTGCTGCCACCAGCCGGCTTTTTCGAGAATGTCCGGGAGCTGGTCGCCATTGACATCGGCCGCACCCAGTCCGTGGGAGTAAACCTTGAAGCGTTTATTTTTTCCCGAGACCTTGAACACCTTCCACGGAGCTTTGGGATCAGTGGTCGGCTCGGCAAGGGTGATGTGGTTTTGGGAAAAGGCGAGAAGCTGCTTGGCGTCACCGGGTAGCACCTTGAGCAGTTGGGGCGACTCGTTGCAGATGTGTTTCTGCGCCAGACAGTGCTCGCAACTGTGCTGGGTGTTGTCCGGCTCGTGCGCTTTCTCACCTGGATTGATCGCCAATTCAGCAGGTTTCGCAGGCAGGCTGACTTTCAGCACGTCTAACCATTTGTCATCGGTCACCTCGATAGGGAAGGTGAAGAAATACCTGGAGTATGCCGAGAGTCCCTTGCCAGTGATCGGATAAACCTGCACCGGCGCGTAGCTGAATGAATTTTTAAAATCCGGACCGCGCCACCATTTCGGACCCGCAATCACGTCCAGATGACCATCGGCATCGAGGTCCCCCACGGAGGCACCCTCCGACAGATACTCCTCCGACAGGGTGAGTTTCTTAAAGCTGACTTCGGCCTGGGCGACAGACGACCAGACCAGGGCGAGCGCCAAGGTGGCGGTGGATGTAAGTTTCATAAGTGGATGTAGCCTGAGCTTAGGCCTGTGCCATGAGCTCCAGTAGTTTGTGGGCAGCCGCCTTGGCGAAGGTTTCGCTATTGATGGCTTCATCGTAATCGATCACCTCCACAGTGGCATACTCGCGGATGGCTCCAAACAATGCCTCATCGGCCTCCGAATCATGAAACGGCTGCCCCTCGGCGGAGATTACACTGACCGTTTTCAGCGGGTTCAGAATGGCGGTGGGTGCCTGATTCGCATTGGCTTTCTCGGCGATGATTCTTCCTAACTGGGCACACTCTTCAGCATTGGTGCGCATCAGGGTGACCTGGGGGTTGTGAATGTAGAAAAGGCGATCGGCGTACTGCTCAGGGACCGTGTCGGGCTCGCCAAAGTTCGCCATGTCGAGGCAGCCGGGGGAAACCACGGCTGGGATCTTCGCCTTGCTCATCGCGTCCATGCGGGTGGGTCCGGCGGAAAGGGTCGCTCCTGTGAGTTCGTCCGCCCACTCGGTGGTGGTGATATCTAACACTCCCTTGACCATGCCCGACTCGATCAGCGCTTCCATGGTTTTGCCACCTGCACCGGTGGCGTGGAAGACGAGCACTTCGTAACCGGCGTCTTCTAACACGTCTTTGGCGATGTTGATACAGTCGGTGGTGTTACCGAACATCGACGCGGCGATGAGTGGCTTGTCATCGGAGGCATCGATCGTGGTTTCCACCATGCCACAAACGGCACCTGCGGCGCGGGCGAAGATCATTTTCGAAACTGAATTCAACCCGGCAACGTCAACGATCGAAGGGATCATGGTGATGTCCTTGGTGCCGAGGTAGTGTGCCGTGTTGCCTGAGGCGAGGGTGGAAACCATCACCTTGGGAAAACCGATCGGCAGCTCGCGCATGCAGGCAGTCGCAAGCGCGGTGCCACCGCCGCCGCCGAGGGAGATGATGGCATCAATGGCGCCCTTTTCCTGCAGCTGCTTCACCAGCACCGGTGCCGCCTCGGCCATGGCGACCACGCAGGCACCGCGGTCCTTAGCATCGAGCAATGGTTGCAGATCGAGCCCGGCGGCCTCGGCCACCTGATAGCGTGTGATGTCTGGCGTGACCTGCGGATCCGTGCCGGTGCCGAGGTCGATCAGGGTGACATCGTGACCACGGCGACGAATTTGATCGGCCACGAACTGATGCTCGTGACCTTTTGAATCGAGGGTTCCAATGACGGCAATATTCATCTGCTTACTTGATACGTTCCACTGGGATGGATTTGAACTCCTTGGTGAGGTCGGTGATCGAGCCTTCCACCGCCATGCGCTCGATCGATGACGCGCCGACGAAGCCAACGGTATCGGTGTGCTCATTGATGTAGGCGGCATCGGCCGGAGTCAGGATCGGGCCGCCGTGGGAGAGCACCAGGGTGTCCTTGTTCACCGAGTGGGCGGCTTCGCAAATGGCTTGGGTCGCCTGCGCCGCCTGGTCGAGCCCGATGGAGGCATCGCTGACCCCGATGGAGCCGCCGACGGTGCAACCGACGTGGGCGATGATGACATCCGCGCCGGCCTTCGCCATGGCAGCGGCCTCTTCCGGCTTGGCGACGTAGGTGATCGAGAAGATGTCCATTTTCTGGGTGGCGAGCTCGACGCAATCGATCTCTTTTTGCACCCCCATGTTAGTTTCCTCGATCGACTGACCGAACTGGCCGTCAACGATGGTGTGGGTGGGAAAATTATTGATGCCGGAGAAACCCATCGCTTTCACCTGCTGGAGGAAGTGCCACATCCGGCGGCGTGGATCGGAGGCGTGCACACCGCAGATCACGGGAACTTCCTCGACCACTGGCAGCACCTCGAACTCACCGATCTCCATGGAAATGGCATTGGCATCGCCATAGGCCATCATGCCGGCGATGGATCCCGCACCAGCCATGCGGAAGCGGCCGGAGGCGTAGATGATGATCAGGTCGGCGCCGCCTTTTTCGATGAACTTGGCAGAGATACCGGTGCCGGCACCCGCCACAATGATGGGCTCACCCTTGGACAGGGTGTCCTGCAAGCGTTCGTTGACTTCAGCGCGTGTGTAGGGATTTCCGACCCCCGTCCATGGATTAGGCATAATGATGAATGAGATTAATGAGTGTGAATGTAGAGGCCTATTTAACCCCAGAGCTCCGTGGAAGTTAAAGAGCATAATTCCCACATTTCGTTGCCAATAATACACCACTTGGCCCAAAGACAGAATTGATGATGGAAAATCCACGCCGAGCCAGTAGTATGGAAATCACCGTAGGTTCACATCCAGCTATGCCTCACTCTAAAAAACAGCCGACGTCAGCCGCGCCATCAAAGGCGGCACGGAAGTCCGGCGATTTCCGAATCATCGGAGAACAAACCGTGATGGAAGTGGTGCAGGCGGATGCCGAAACCGAACGCGAATGGCTGCTCGATAAACCCGTCAGCCCGCTGCTCGCCCAGCACAACATCGTGCACGCGGGGGTGATGCATGCCCAGTTTCCCTTCGAAATCTCACGCTCCAATCAATCCGGCACCTTTATGATGGCTTGCTTTTCCGGCGAGGGCCGGGTGCTCGCCGACGGTCGCTGGATCAAGATCAAAGCCGGCCAAGCCTGCCTGCTCCCGCCCTTCGTCGCCAATGCGCTGAAAAGCGTGAAGGGCACAACCTGGGAGTTCTGTTGGGTGCGCTATGTGGAAAACCGGGACTCCGCTCCCATTGTCTCGGCAAACTCACCTGTGCGCGGGGACTACGATGCCGAACCGATGCGTCACGCAGTGCGCGGCTTGATCGCAGAATGTCAGGCCGCCACCAGCCCAGCCTCCCAGCACCACTGGGTGCAGCTGATCCACGACTACGTGGTGCGCTTCGCCCAACCGCACCAGTCGGACGAGCGCCTGTGGAAACTTTGGAAGGCGGTGGAAAGCGATCTCGCCAAGGACTGGAACCTCAGCGCGATGTCCGAAAAAGCCTGTGTCAGCGAGGAACACCTCCGCAGGTTGTGCAAAAAACAACTCGGCCGCAGCCCGGTGCAGCACCTGACCTACCTGCGGATGCGACGCGCCAACGAGCTCTTGTCCGCCACCGATCTGAAAGTCGACGCCATCGCCAGCACCATCGGCTACACCAGCGGGGCGCACTTTTCCAATGCCTTCACCAAGTGGGTGGGC
Source organism: Oceaniferula flava (assembly GCF_016811075.1). Lineage (NCBI taxonomy): Bacteria > Pseudomonadati > Verrucomicrobiota > Verrucomicrobiia > Verrucomicrobiales > Verrucomicrobiaceae > Oceaniferula > Oceaniferula flava. The sequence continues at coordinate 253,595 of NZ_JAFBGL010000006.1, read as the reverse complement.
ATCCGACCTTCCGAGTATCGCTTGGACCGACAAGAAAAGCCGAAGTCCTAGACTCAGCTCAGGAGGTCCAACATTTCCTGCTCGTTCAGACCATTCATCATCGGGCGTGCCTCATCGTCTGACTCGCCCATGGCGGCATCGATGACGCTGCGTTTTTTCTCCTGCAGCCGGAGGATTTTTTCCTCCACGGTGTCGCGGGTGATGAATTTGTAAATCGTCGCCGGTTTGGTCTGCCCGATCCGGTGAATCCGGTCGGCCGCCTGGGCTTCCACCGCCGGGTTCCACCAGGGATCGAACAGCACCACGGTGTCCGCCGCCGTCAGTGTCAAGCCGTAGCCACCCGCTTTCAGACTGATCAGGAAAACTGGTGGCCCGCTTGGATTCTGGAAACGGTCGACCTCTTTGCTGCGATCGCGCGTTGCCCCGTCGAGGTAGCAATGCTGGATGTTCTCCTTCTCCAGCTCGGCACGGATCAAGGCCAGCATGGAGGTGAACTGACTGAACACCAGCACCCGGTGGCCACCTCGCCCCGCTTCGCCTAACAGCTCCATCAGTCGCGCCAACTTCCCTGACACCTCGGCCAGTGACTTTTTCTTCAGCTGATCGTCTAACAATCGAAGATCACAGCAAGTCTGTCGCAACCTCAGCAGCACGGTGAGCATCTGCATCCTGGCACTATCGGCGCCCGATTTCTGGCGCAGCTCATCCACCTTCGCCGCGCCTTGGCGGAGGATCGCTTGGTAGCTTTCCTTTTGCAGCGCTGAGGGTTCGCACCAGACCACGCTTTCGATTTTGGCTGGAAGATCCTTGGCCACCAGCGACTTGGTGCGGCGCAGCATGAAGGGTTCGGTGCGCCAGCGCAGGCGCTGCATGGCGGCTCGGCTTTCCGGGCTCTGCGCTTCGGTGGCACAGGGGAGCTCATAGCGATTTTTAAAGTCCTCACGCCCCCCCAGATATCCGGGCAGCAGGAATTGGAAAATCGACCACAAATCACGCACGCTGTTCTCCACCGGGGTGCCGGAAATGGCGATGCGGGCGGCGGCATTGATCTTTCTCACCGCCTTGGCCGCTAGGGTGTCCGGGTTCTTAACGGCACTGGCCTCGTCCAGCACCGCGGCCCCGAATTCGATCTCCCGATACCGCGCGTTATCGCGATCCAAGAGGGAGTAGCTGGTGATGATGACGTCGGCCGTCGCCATTACCTCGAAGTAATTTTTGCGTTTGCTGCCGTGCATCACCAGCACCTTGAGGTCCGGCACGAACTTGGCTGCTTCATCGCGCCAGTTTCCCAACAAGGTTGCCGGGGCCACCACAAGCGCAGGCCCCTTGCCCTGCCAGAGTTTGAGAAAGGCAAGCGTCTGCAAGGTTTTCCCCAGCCCCATGTCATCAGCTAACAGCGCGGCACCTTCTCCCTGCGCACGGCGGTAAAGCCACTGCACACCATCCTTCTGGTAGCTGCGCAGCGTCTGTTCGAGATCGTCCGGTAGCGCCGGCACATCGACTTCCGGCTCGGCGCTTTTGCCGTCGGCCGCTTGGTAGTAGTTGTTCAGCCGCTTGAGATAGCCGACCTGGTTCGGTGGAAAGTAGTAGCGACCATTTTCCTGTTTCGGATCGGCGTCTAGCAACACCCCATCCATCACCTCGGTATCGAACTGGGAGATCACCGCTTTTCCGCCGCCGGGGAGCTTGATGCTGCGGCTGCCCGACTGCAAGAGCTTCCGCACCGCATTGCCATCCAAGGTTCTCTCGCCGCATTGCCAGGTGACATCGCAGGCCAGCCAATCCTGACCGGAGGCGATCTGTCCGCCGTCTGCCATCTCGAACTGCGGCACGATGCGTTCCAGTCGCTCCTCCACCCTGCCGAGTTTTTCCTCGGTATTGACCGTCCAAATCTTCCGTAGCGCCGGCAGCGTCACGGTGAGGAAATCGAGCACCTCATCCTCGCCGCGAAGGAAGAGAAAGCCGGACGCATCGAGGATTTCAAAACCCTGCCCCATCAGCCGGGAGATCGCTTCCTGCTCGTGTTCCTCATTTCTGACAAGCCACTGGTTCGGATCGTCATCGGAGCGACACGGAAAGGCGGAGGCCTCAGGGCTGAGGCCTAGAGCCACACTGACGGCGTCCGTGTAGCGAGCGCTCAATCTGGCTTGCAGGGCGCGGGTGGAGCCTGCGATCTCAAGCTCAATCTGCGGTGAGGCATCGCGCAGGTCGATGCCGCCCAGATCGGCTGGCAGCTGGTAGGCTTTTTCAATCGCTTCAAGCCGTTTGACGAAGGCCGCGGTGTCCAGCTCCATCCAATCGCCAGATGCGAGGTCGTCGAGGCTGAGCAGCTCACCGAGTCGGTTCTTATCCTGGCTGGCGGCGATGAGGAGTCGGGCGTTCTCCTCGTCCCACTGCGCCAGCGCATCGCCCAGCACGAAGATCTCGCCTGTTTCCAGATCCGCGAGACGCAGCCACAGGGTGTCGCCGCCGCTTTCCTGGTTGATCTCCATTTCCAGATGCGGACGCAGGGTCGCCTGATGGATCTCCATCGCTGAGGCACCTCGTGTCACCCGCTGGTGGCCAGCGACGGCGCGGAAAAAACCGGGCAGTTGCGACTCCTGGAGAGAAAGCATCGCGGCACCGGTCTGGCCGGTCTGTTTGTGCAGCCAGAGGGCGAGCAGCAGGTCCGGCTGCTGCACCGGCGTCGAGGGGTCGGCCGGGCGCAGGTGCACAGCGCGCAGCCCCTCGTGGGGGAACTTGGGGGAAAGGCGGATGTCCAGCGGCTGCATCTCGGGCATCGGCTGGGACGCCGGAGCTGAGCTCTTAGCGGGGGACTTTTTCTCCGGGGCGAGATCGGTGACGGCGGCGAGCAGGACGGCGGTGGCGTGCTCACACATGCCTCCGGTCGCGCGACTGACCGAACAGGGGCAAAGGTTCTTCACGTGATGGGGTCCGAGCACCTTGACCACCACCCGCATGGGTTTGCGTCCTTGCTGGAAGGTCCCTTGGAAGACATCCTCGCTGCGTTTCACCTGGCTGACCTTCCCCAGCTTCACCAAGGAGCGAGCCTCCTTGAAAACGCGGCCACCGGCGGCCTGGCCTATCCATTGTTCGGTAATTTCCATGGTTCTCGTGGAGCCGCAGATTGCCGCAATCGGCGTCCAGTGCAATGCCGCGTTTGCAGATCCAGCGTTTTTTATCTTTGGTGAAGCGCCGATATTGTGCATGTTTCACGACGCAGCCCCTTGCGGCCCGCCCAAGCTCCCAACGACACCCATCGGGATCCATTTTTGCTCATTTCTGCCTTTCGACCCATGAAAATCATTGCCACCGCCAACCAAAAAGGAGGCGTAGGAAAAACCACCACCGCCATCAACCTTTCTGCCGGACTCGCGCTCAAAGGACAACGTGTGCTGTTGATCGACCTCGATCCCCAGGCCAACACCACCAGCGGCATCGGCATCGAGCCGGACGGCACGGAGAGCATGTATTACCCACTGCTCGGCGAAGGTAGCATGGAGGAAAAAATCATCCCGACGCGCATGGAAAACCTCTCCCTGATCCCCTCCGGCATGGACCTCGCGGGGGTGGAGATCGAGCTGGCACGGATGGACGACCACTTACTGCGCCTGCGCAACCTGCTGGCCAACTCGAAGCAACACAACTCGTTCGACTTCTGCATCTTGGACACCCCGCCGTCGCTCGGCGTGCTGATGACCTCGGCACTGGCCGCGGCCGATGAGATCCTGATCCCGCTGCAGTGCGAGTGGTTCGGCCTCGAGGGCCTGGCAAAAATTGTCCAGGTCATCGAGCAAATCCGCGAGACCGGAGCCAATCCGGACGTCACCCTGGAGGGCATCCTGATGACCATGTATGACGGCCGCACCAACCTCTCACGCCAAGTCGTCGAGGAGGTTTCCAATTATTTCCCCGCCCAACTCTACAACACGGTGATCCCCCGCTCGATCCGTATCGGCGAGGCACCCAGCCACGGACTGACTGTCTTCGAACACGATCCCAGCGGTATCGGAGCCAAGGCCTATGGCGACGCCACCGATGAATTCCTCACTCGCCACTCGGTCTGCGGACCACCGCTGGCGGCACAAACTTAAGCCCCCCTTTCCGGCCATGACCCCTTGGCACCGACCCCTTCGGCTTCTCCTGCTCACCGCCGCCTGCCTGATCGCGGCATTCTCCGGCCAGCTGCACGCCCAAGAGGGTGGCATCACCGAGGAAAAAGTGGAGGTCACGCCGGTAACCGCCGACCAAAACATCAGCAAGCGCCTGCTGAATATCTACCAAGCCATCGGTGGCCTGGAAAACATCGAGGTCAGCACCATCAGCGGCGTAGTCATTCTCGAGGGCACCGTGATCGAGGGGGAATCTGCGGAAACGGCCGTCGCCTTGGCGGAAAAAACCGAGGGCGTCATCTTCGTCCGCAACCAGATCGAAACCAGCACCGAGATCTCCGGTCGACTCAGTCCGCTGCGGCAAAAGGCGCTCGTCTTGTGGCAGACCTTTGTCAAAAAACTTCCCCTCATCGGCCTCAGCGCGCTGATCGTAGCGGTCGCCATTTTCCTCGGTCGCTGGCTCACCTCGAGGGAGAAAATCTACACCAAGCTCGGCCTGCACGGCATGCCGGCGATGCTGGTAAAGCGCCTGATGCGCTTGCTCATCCTGCTGCTCGCCATTGCCTTGGCGATGGAACTGCTCGATGCCACCACCATGGTCACCGCCGTGCTGGGACTCGCCGGCGTGGCGGGCATTGCCATCGGTTTTGCCATGCAGGGGATCGTGGAAAACTACATCGCCGGCATGCTGCTCAGCGTGCGGAACCCCTTCGAGCTCGGCGACGCCGTGGAGGTGGGCAGTCGCAAGGGCACCGTGGTCCGCCTCACCTCCCGGGACACCGTGCTGATGACCGTGGACGGCAACCACCTGCGGGTGCCCAACGGCAAGATCCTGAAGGAAGAAATCGTCAACTTCAGCCGCAATCCGAAACGCCGCTTCGACTTCGCCGTGGGCGTCTCGGTAGAACTCGACCTGGTCCGCGTGAAACAACTCGGCATTTCCATCCTGCAAAAAATCGACGGCGTGCTCGACGACCCCAAACCGAGCGTCATCATCGAGGAACTCGGTGACAGCTCGGTGAAGATGCGCTTCTTCGGCTGGCTTGACCAGCGCCAGAGCGACTACCTCAAGGTGCGCAGCGAATCGATCCGACTGATCAAAACCAAGTTCGACCAGGAAGGCATCGAAATGCCGGAACCGATCTACCGCGTCATCAACCAGCCCCCTGCCAGTGGCGAAAATCGCTCGACCGCCTCCAGCCAGGGTGAGCCGTCCTTCGAGGACACCGACACCGGCAAGGACCTCGATCTGGAGGAAGCCGTGCGCGATGAGATCGCCAGCAACGAGGAGACCAACCTGCTTTCCAAGGACTCCACACAGCTCTAAACACGATTGCACCGTCACGTGTTAGATTGGGAAGATCACCTTCGTGGCACACCTCTTGCCAAGATGATGATTTCTAAATGACTGGAATCGTCGTGGCACCTGTGGTTTACTGATAGGGTGAATTTGGGAAATGATCGGCTGTTTGCACTCATGGGCGCTGTGGTGGCCATACTGTTAGTTGCCTTGGCTGTGGCTCAGGAAATTCCCGGCTGGGGCAGGTGGTGCTGCCTGGGGCTTGGGCTGGTTTTGCTAATGCTGATGGTAGGCGCTATTGGATCATCTCGGCTGGAACTGCTCGAGAGCCAGCAGGCGCTCAAGCGGGCCCGCAATCAGCGCGATGTCGCCGAGCGCTATTTCAACGCTCTGATGGATCACCTGCCGTCGTGGATTTATTTTAAAGACCGCGAGTCGAAATTCATCCAGGTGAACAAGGCGCTCGCCGATTATTCCGGCATGACCCCGGAGGAGATGATTGGCCAATCAGATGCCGAGTTCCTCGATCCGGAAAATGCTAAGAAAAACCGCGAAGACGAAATTCAAATCCTCGCCAGCGGCAAAGGCAAGGAACGCTTCATCGAGAAGGAGAACTTGGAAGGCGGAGGCGATGCCTGGGTGCTGACTTCCAAGCTACCCCTGCGCGATAAAAAAGGACGCACCATCGGCACCTTCGGGGTTTCCAGTAACATCACGGAGATGGTGGAAGCGCAGAATGCCCTGGAAAAGGAACGCAACACCTTGAGGACCCTTCTCGACAGCATTCCCGACGGGATCTACATCCGCGACGATCGCGGCAAATACAGGGTCGCGAATAAGGCGCTGGCCGAATTTGTCGGCGCTGAGAGCCCGGCCGACGTGGTGGGGAAAACTCCCTACGATTTTTTCCCCAACGAACATTCATCGCGCTTCTTGGCCGACGATAAAGCGGTTATGGACAAGCAGGAAGTGGTCGTCCACAACACCTACAAAATGCTGAACTCCAGCGGTGCCAAACGTCATATCATCACGACCAAGGTCCCGATCAAGGACAAGGACGGTCAGGTCTCCGGCATTCTGGGCATCAACCGCGATGTCACCGAACAGGAGAAGGCCCGCGAAGCGCTGCGCCAGACGGAACACCGGATGCAGGAAATCGTCGATAACAGTCCCTCTCCGATGTATGCCAAATCCGTCACCGGCAAATACCTCATGGTCAACCGCCGCTTTGAGGAGCTTTTCAACGTCAAGGCCGCCGAGGTGGTGGGAAAAACCGATCTCGAGGTGATCGGCGATTCCAAGGTCGTCCAACGCTTGCAGAAAAATGACTCCTTGGTGATCAAGCGGGGCGAGCCGCTGCAGTTTGATGAAACTCTCACCGTCAAAGATGAGCAGCGCAATTATGTGTCGATGAAGTTCCCCATGCGCGACCTGCGCGGCGACATCTACGCCGTCGGCGGCATCTCCACCGACATCACCGTGCGCAAGCAGGCGGAGAAGGAATTGCAGAAGCTCAACCAGGAGCTGATGCAAACTCACGAAAACCTCACCAGCGCCCACGAACAGCTGATTCAGGCGGAAAAAATGGAATCGGTAGGCCGTCTGGCCGCCGGCGTGGCCCACGAGGTGAAGAACCCGCTGGCGATGATTGGCATGGGCCTAGAGCTGCTCGCACGCCGACTTCCAGAGGACGACAGCAAGGGCCAGGACACCATCGAACGGATGAAACGCGGCATCGATCGGGCGAAAAAAATCGTCCGCGGTCTGGTCGACTACTCATCGGATCGGCGCATCGATTTACAAAGCCATGATCCTAACAGGCTGGTGACCGAAGCGCTGGAATTGATCGAATACCAACTGGTGAAAAGCGGTATCACCATCGATTTCACCCCCGGTGAGAACCTACCCAACGTCGAGGCCGATCAGACCAAGATCGAGCAGGTGCTGGTGAATATTTTCATCAATGCCATGCACGCCATGGAAGGCGGCGGCACCCTAACCATCCGCACCCAGCTGGTGAGCATGGAAAATGTCGCTCATGACGAAGGGTCCCGACTGAAAGAGCGGATCCGTGAAGGCGACCAGATGATCCGCATCCATGTCACCGACACCGGCAAAGGCATCCCCGAAGAAGTGCTTAACAAGTTGTTCGACCCCTTCTTCACCACCAAAGCCACCGGCAAGGGCACCGGGCTGGGCCTCACCGTCTCGCGGAAAATTGCCGAGCTTCACGGCGGCGAGCTGCTATTGGCCAACCGCGATGACTGTCGTGGCGCCAGTGCCACCCTGACCCTGAAAGTGATGAAAGAATAGCGTTCTAACTTGATTGCCCAGAGAAACCGAGCGAGAGTGTTATGTATGAATGAAAATCCCAAAATCCTATTAATCGACGACGAAGTTGATTTCACCACACTGCTGGCAGAGAACCTGGAGGCATCCGGTTATCAGGTCACCCAGATCAACGACCCGCGGGAGGCGCTCGAGACCGCGCGCAACCTGCAGCCTGACATCTGCATCATTGATCTGGTCATGCCCGGGATGGACGGTGGCGATGTGGTCAGTGCGATCCGTTCGGATTTTATGTTAGCCAAAACACCCGTGCTCATGCTCACCGCACTGGTGGAGGAAAACCCGGATAACCCCGGCGGCATCCAGATGAATGGCGGCCTTCCCTTTGTCAGCAAGACCTCCGGTCTGGATGACATTCTCAAGGCCATCCAAGCGCAGCTGAGCGACTAAGTTGCCCACTGCGCACCGTGACGACGACCCGACTACGGCAGGCGGATATCCAGCCACTGCTGCATGGTTTCTGCCGGATTATTCGCCTTCATCAGCGTTTCGCCCACCAGCACAGCATTGGCACCGGCTTCTAACACCCGGAGGCAGTCGGCCGCCGTTTTGATACCCGACTCACTGACTAACAGAACATCATCACCCACCTCGTCGGCAAGTTGTTCGGTCGTGGCGAGGTCGGTTTTGAAAGTTTTCAGGTTGCGGTTATTGATCCCAATCAGATCGGCACCCAGGTCGAGTGCTCGCTCCATTTCTTCGAGATCATGCACCTCCACCAGCACATCGAGCTGGAAATCGAGTGCTTCGCGGTGCAGACGTTTTAATGTCTCCTGATCCAAAGCGGCCACAATCAGCAGAATGGCATCCGCCCCTGCGATGATGGCTTCGTAAATCTGGATTTCGTGACAAATGAAATCTTTGCGCAGTAGTGGAATGTTAGACGTTGGTGAAATTTTCGTTAGATCAGCGAGTGATCCCTTGAAATACTTCTGATCCGTTAACACGGACATGCAACTGGCTCCTCCATCGATATACATATTCGCCTGACGCAGAGGATCGAAGTTAGGATCGATAATGCCAGCCGACGGCGACGCCTGCTTCACCTCGGCAATGATGCCCAAGCGATCGGGCCCACGATCCAATGCCGTGCGGAATCCGCCGAAGTCGTTGCGCTCCAGTGCCGCGGCACGATATTTCTCCAGCTGAGGCAGAATCTGCTCCACCTCACTTTGCTTGTGCTGCATGATCTCGCTGAGGATGTCCATGCACGTTCTTTATGTTCTCCTCACCAAAATCCAAATACCAAACGAAAAAAAATCGCATTTTCACTAAAAAAGATCTTGTCAGAAGTTGATCTCAGTGTAAATAACCCCCGCGCAAGCAAGCGAACTGGCAACGGTTCATCAAATTGTGACGCGGGTGTAGCTCAGTGGTAGAGCGCGACCTTGCCAAGGTCGATGTCGACGGTTCGAATCCGTTCACCCGCTCCATTTGAAACTAGCTTTTTGATTTCTAACGTTACCCACACCGGTAACGTTTTTTTGTGCCTTGGTGAACGGATGAGAACGCAGTTCGAGCGCACCACGCAGTGCCGTGCATCACGGCTTTCTCCCCCCACAGTTTCCCAAGAAACTGACTACCCAGCACAGCCCCCAGGCAATCCGTTCACCCGCTCCATTTGAAAAAACATTCATTGATTTCTAACGTTACCCACACCGGTAACGTTTTTTGTGCCCTGGTGAATAGATGAGAACGCAGTTCGAGCGCCCTCTCCGTGGTATGACATCCTTGCTTGGGGAGGATCTCCTTTTTTGATGTCTCTGAGGGCAGCAGCTAGTATGCTTGCGCCATGAAGCGATTCCTCACCGCCCTCCTCCTGAGCAGTAGCACCCTGATGGCCGCGGCGGCCGATGATTCCACCCGGGTCTATCTGGGCACCCGAGGTGGCGGGGTTTTCACCACCGAACTGAACAACACGACCGGCGCACTGACGCCAGCCACTCTGGCAGGCAAGGTGAAGGATGCCGGATTCATCTGCATGCACCCCAGCCAGCAATACATCTACTCCACCGCCCAGTTAGAAGATGGTCAAGGCGCGGTGTTTGCTTGGAAAATTGGCGACGATGGCAAGCTCAACAAGATCAGCGAGCAAGGCGTCGGCGGCAAAAGCCTCTGCCACATCAGCCTGGACGCCAGCGATCGAATGCTGATGGGTGCCAATTATTCGGAAGGAAAAATCGTCTCGTTACCGGTCGGCAAAGACGGCAGCCTCGGCAAGCTGGCCTCCCTGCACCAGCACGAAGGATCCAGCCAGCACCCGAACCGTCAGCAGCAAGCGCACGCACACTCGATCTACCACGGACCGAACAACCGCTTCGCCTACGCCGTGGATCTCGGCATGGATAAAATCATCACCTACGCCATCGACCCCGAAAGCGCGAAACTCACCAAGGTGGGCGCTACCGAAGCTCGGCCTGGTGCGGGGCCCCGACACATGAAGTTCGGCAAAGATGGCAAACAAGCTTACGTCCTCAATGAACTCAGCGTGGACATCTCGGTTTACGATCGAGATCCCAGCAGCGGCCAACTCAGCCGCAAGCAGGTGATCAGCACGATGCCGGACGGGGCGGACAAGACCAAGGTCACCTGCTCGGAAATCCGCGTTTCCAAAGACGGCCAGTTCGTCTACGCCGCCAACCGCGATCTCACCAAGCAAGGGCGAGATTCCATCGCGGTTTTCAGCGTCGGTGAGGAAGGGAAGCTGACCCGCATCCAGAATATCCATGCGGAAGTCTGGATCCCCCGCAACATCAATCTCGACCCCAGCGGCCAGTGGTTATTGGTCGCCGGTCAGCGCTCTAACAACGTCACCGTTTTCAGAATCGATCGCACCACCGGCAAGCTCAGCTTTAGCGGTCACCAAATCGAAGTGCCCTCCGCGATGTGCATCGAGTTCCGCCAATAAGCTCCCCCATTCCAACCCCCAATTCCCCATGCCCACACGACGTCAGATGCTTCAGTCGATCGCCCTCGCTGCGGTCACCACCTTCATCTCCAGCCCGCTGCTGGCCGAGCCTTCCCAGACTAGCAAGCCACTCCACCACGATGACTTTTCCGGCGACCTCTCGAACTGGCTGGTGCAGCAACAAGCCGGCGGCAGCGTTCGCATCAATACCAAGGGGCAGATGGAAATCATCGATCGCTCAGGCTGCACGATCTGGTTCAAACACAAGCTCAGCACGCCCTTGGTGATCGAGTATGATGCCACGGTGTTGCTGAAAAAAGATCCCGATGGGAAAAAGGCGGACCGTCTGAGTGACCTCAATTGTTTCTGGCTGGCGACCGATCCCAATGCTCCCGATGGATCTGCCCTCAACAAACAGCGCAGCGGCAAGTTTTCCGACTACGATGACCTCAAGCTCTACTACGTTGGCTACGGTGGCAATCGCAACACCAGCACCCGCTTCCGCCGTTATCCGGGCGATGGCAGTCGCCCCCTGCTCCCCGAGCACGACCTCAAAGACGCGCGCTACCTCAACAAACGCGGCAAAACTCTGCGTATTAAAATCATCGCCGATGGCAAAACCACCAGCTACTCACGCGATGGAGAAGTCATCTTCAAGCTGGAGGACAGCGACCCTCTCACGAGTGGGCATTTCGGTTTCCGCACGGTGAACAGTCACCTGCTGATCGATAACTTCACGGTGAGCCGCCTCCCTCGAAAGTGAGGGCGATATCCGATCAAAAACGCCAAGCTCCGCACTGATCGATTTTCCTACTCAAATGCCGATCTCAGATCGTCTGCGGCAGAGCTGGGGTCAGGCTGATTCGAATCGCCGGGGCTGGTGAAACCCTGGAAGCCGAAGGCTTTGTCCTGGTGATCGCTGTTGGCGATGGCGAAGTCTTCGCCGCTGGGGATTTCCGGGTTCTCGTAAACCGGCAGATCGGAGCGGATCTCACGGGGAACCGACTCCAAACCTTCGACCACTTCGATCTGGCTGCTCTCCGGAGAGGCGCCCAGGGCTTCGAACTTGCGGGCGCCGGTGAGGATTCTGGTTTCCAACGAGCCCACCGTTTTATTGTAATCGCCAACGGCCGAGTTCAGGCTGCGACCCAACTTCTGCACGTGACCGGCGAAGGCACCGAGGCGGGTGTAGAGCTCGCGACCGACTGCCGAAATCTCACGTGCATTCTGCGCCAGCGCCTCCTGACGCCAGCCGAAGGAAACGGCGCGCAGCAGCGCGATGAGCGTGGTGGGAGTGGCGAGGATGACGCCTTGATCGACACCTTGTTCGATCAGAGTGGAGTCCTCGGCAAGGGCAGCGGAGAAGAAGGCCTCGCTGGGGAGGAAAAGGACGACAAATTCCGGAGTGGTCGCGAACTGGTCCTGATAGCGTTTGCTGCTGAGCTGTTGGATGTGGTTGCGCACCTGGGCGGCATGACGCGCCATGGCCGTGGCACGCTGGTCATCATCATCGGCTTCGATGCCGTCAAGGTAGGCATCCATCGGGGCTTTGGAATCGACCACAATCTGCTGGCCACCCGGGAGCTTGACGATGAGGTCTGGACGCAGGCGTTTTCCTTCGTCGTTGGTGGTCGTGGTCTGCGTTTCGAAGTCGCAGTGCTCCTGCATGCCTGCCATTTCCACCACCCGGCGCAGCTGCATCTCGCCCCACTGACCTCGTCCGGTCGGTTGCCGCAGGGCCTTCACCAGCTTGGAGGTTTCTTTCTGCAGGCCAAGGTTGGCCTCGGTGATGTGCACGATTTGCTGTTTCAGCGCCTGCTTGTCGCCCTCGCGCATCTTCTCGCTTTCGGAGATCTGGTTTTGAACTTTTTCCAGCGTTTGGGAGATGGGTTTTACCAGCTGTTCGACCGCAGTCTTGCGTTTCTCCAGCTCGCTGGACGCCTCCTGCTGCTGCACCTTCAGGCTGTTTTTCGCCATCGAGAGGAACTGGTCTTGGGTCGATTTCAGAGCATCGGCGGAAAGTGCTTTGAAGGTATCGGTCAGACGGGCCTCCGCCTTTTCCAACATCGCTTGCTTCTCGTCCGCTGCTTTTTTCTCCTCCTTCAAACGCACCTCGAGTTCGGTGCCGGTCTGGCGGAGGGCTGACTCCACCACCTGAAGGTCATCGTATTTCTTGCGCAGAGTTTCGAGATCGTGGATCAGCTGTTGGTTTTTCTCGCTGGACGACAACAGCTTCTCGGCGGCCACGCTAGCCTGGGACTTCACCTTGGCGTTCATCAGCAGCCAGGTAATAATAAATCCGGTGAGCAGGCCCACTCCGGTAGTAATGTAAGGGAGCAATTCAGGTGTGATCATAAGAGGAAAATGAAGAATGAGATTCGAGCAGGCAGCAGGCGCTGCACAGAGTTTTACTTGCGATGACACTTAGCTACGTCATAGTACCCGCGTCGACAGCGTTTGCTGCTAACGGATGAATAATCCCGCACGAAGCCAAAGACAACCCAACAACTTAAAAACCTATCTAACTTAAATATTATGGCCCACGAACTACCAGAACTCGGATATTCCTTCGACGCGCTCGAACCTCACATCGACGCCAAGACCATGGAAATCCACCATGACAAACATCACCAAGCCTACGTCAACGGACTGAACGGTGCACTTGAAGGCAAGGAAGATCTCGAAGGCGTTTCCGTAGAAGCTCTGATCCAGAACCTCGATAAGCTGCCAGCAGACATTCAAACTCCTGTGCGCAACCACGGTGGCGGACACTTCAACCACAGCCTTTTCTGGAAAGTCATCGCTCCCGGCGGTGCTTCCGCTCCATCCGGCGATCTGGCCGAAGCCATCGACAGCTCATTCGGCTCCCTGGACGCCATGAAAGAAGCATTCGGCAAGGCTGCAGCCACTCGTTTCGGTTCCGGCTGGGCGTGGCTCATGGTAAAAGAAGACGGCTCCCTGGGAGTCGGATCCACCGCCAACCAAGACAACCCACTGATGGGTGACTTCGTCGGCGCCTGCGGTTGCAAGCCCATCCTCGGACTCGACGTCTGGGAACACGCCTACTACCTCAACTACCAGAACAAACGCCCTGACTACATCTCCGCATTCTGGAATGTGGTGAACTGGGACGTGGTCGCTGAGAACTTCTCCAGCGCCAAGTGCTGCGGTGGCGGTTGCGGATGCAGCTAGTCGACCCGATTATCGATCCTACAAAAAAGCGCGGCCTGTCACCAGGTCGCGCTTTTTTTTGTGAATGATAATCGCCAGTTTAGGAATTACTGGTCGTTGCCCACGGCATCAACCTCGGCAGCTGGCTCGTTCAGGGCACCAAGTTCGGCGTCCTCTTCAGGCTGGGGAGCTTCATCGGTGAGACCGCTGAGGCCCACGGTGCGGGTCGCCATTTGCACGGCACTGGCTGGAATTTTCAGCAGGCTGCTGAGCAGGGAGCATGATGGGGTCAGAGCCAGCAGGGCGGCGACAAATAGTAGGGAAATAGAACGCATAATAAAAATAGGTGGTGGTGAGGCGGTAGGGCAGCACCCTAGTGATTCATGCCCAAGCGTCAATCTAATTAGAAAGTCGGCATCGCCGCCAAGCCCCATCACCAGCGGATTCAGCCGCCTTGGAGAAAGCGTATGCACTCCTCGATGGTGCGCCTTTTCTTCATGATCACCGGATGCGAGCAGGCCAGCACGATATGGCGTTTCATGCCCGTGGCCTTGGTATTTTCCACCGAGACTTTACCGTCGTCCGGGCCGGGGATCATCAGGGAATTGATCGGGTTCACCGATCGCCGACCAGCAATAATCAGAGTCTCGTGGGTGAGCGCGGGCAGTTTGGCGGCGAGCGAGCGCGGGTCGGTGCCCAGGGTGCTCCCAGCCGGGCCGTTTACGGCTTTGAAAATAGGCCGGTCGACCAGATTATCCACCACCTCACTCCCTTGATTCGGAGGGGCCAGCTGGATCAGTCGACCCGCTTCCTTGGGTGGTTCAACCACCAGATGGTAGCGAGCCAGCATCGCGCCCATTGAGTGGCCGATGAAGTGGATTTTGCGCGCGCCCAGCTGCCTGCATTTCGCCACCGCCTCACGCAGCGAGGTGCCTGAGAGCTCTGGAACGGTGCGCTTGGTCGATGGATAACCGGTGTTGCAGGTTCCGTAGCCTTCCTCCTGCAATGCCTGCGCCAGCGGTTCCATGGATTGGGGCGACCGGGCCAAGCCGTGCAGCAAAATCACATACTCCCCATTCTTGGCGGGCGTGACCTCGTGTTCGGTGACACTGGGCGAGCAGGCGGACCATGCCAGCGGCAAGGTGATAAACAGGAAAATCCGGACGGCGCAGCGTGAGGTCATCGGTAAGTGTGATTAGGAGGAAAGATCCGGCATCGACGTCTGAAACTGCTCGATAGCCAGTCGGATCCCCTTTGCCTTGTCCAAGGTCTCTTGATACTCAGCGGCGGGATCCGAGTCGGCAACGATGCCCGCTCCCACATGGTAGTGCAAGGTCTCGTTTTCCCTAACAAGAGTGCGGATGGGGATGTTAAACTGACTTTCCCCATTGAAACCGAGGTAGCCGATCGCCCCTGTGTAGAGTCCGCGCGGCACCGGCTCCAGTTCCTCGATGATCTCCATGGAGCGCTTCTTCGGGGCTCCGGTAATACTCCCGCCGGGGAAACAGGCCGCCAGGGCATCGAGGTGGTCGATTTCCTCCCGCAGCGTCCCGGTGACGGTGGAAACCAGATGATAAACTTGCTCCAGCTTCTCCAGCGCCAGCATGTCGGCCACCCGGACCGAGCCAAATTCACAAACCTGCCCGAGATCGTTGCGCTCAAGATCGGTGATCATGATGAGCTCGGCTTTCTCTTTCTCGGAGGCCAGTAGCTCGCTGGCGGAGGCGGCGTCGCGTTCTGGATCAGCATAGCGCGGACGGGTGCCCTTGATCGGACGGGTCTCGATTTGCCGCCCACTCATGCGCAGGAAAGTTTCCGGCGACGACGAAAGGACCTCGCGCTCCGCCAACTTCATCCAGATGGCCAATGGCGAGGGAGTGCGCTGCCGCAGCTGCTCGTAGAGAGGAAAAAGCGACCCCTCTGCGTGCGAAAGCGGGGCCGAGAAGCGCTGGGTGAGGTTCACCTGGTAGATATCGCCAGCGGCAATGTATTCGTGAATGCGGCGCACCCCATCTTCATACTGCGCCTTCGTGGTCGACGGTGTGAACTCGCTGATGGCAGGCAATGAGGATGGGGCCGCAGGCTCACGCAGTTCCTCACTGAGCCGACCGCACTGCCACCAGCATTGGCGGTCGTGCTGATAGATCAACATTTCCGGATAGATGCCAAAGCAGAACGCCCCTTCGTAATCAATCCAGCCACAGGCACCTCCAGCTGGAAAGCCCAGCGATGGGGCGTGCACCTGCCAACCGGCCAATGCCTCGCGCAGACGCTGCACATCCGCCGCCTGATGAATATCACCGGAAATCAGCTGCCGCGGTCGGGCAGCCACGATGGATACCGGAGCATGACTGCGGGAGGGCAAGTTCCCGGAGGTGTCAAAAAAGGTGATCCCCGGCAGATGCTGCAAGGCCGCCGCCACCTCGGCCGGAGTCATCTCCAGCTCAAGCGGACGGGGCGGTTCAACATTTCCTGAACTCGTATCTTGCGGCATGCCTATGGCCAATGAAGGTGGAAAGCCCTGTCTGCGCAAGGATTCCTTTGTCCCCCACCGTGGAGATTTTCCCGTATTGACATCGGCGGAGGGGATTTCCTAGAGTGCCCGCCACCTATGAGTCAATCCACTCGCGCACAAGTGACTGATCACCAGTCGGCTAATGCGCCCTCTCCCAGTCGTCACCGGCGACCCACCTTCCCCATCGCTTGCTGGCTATTGGCGCTGATCGCCTTTGCCCAGTTGATCACCGTGGGGACCGCCCTGACCGTGCGCAGCGGGCAGCCCTTGGAGGTGGCGCAGGTTGAGGAACGGCCTCGAGTTACAGTGAGTGCCGCTCCGAAGCCTATCGAACCGCGAACTCTGGCCGAAATCCTCGCCAGCGTGTCAGATACTCCGGCCGATTACCCACCGGCACCACTGAGAGTGCCAGCCACCCCAGCCCGCCCACGCCCGGCGATCCCCGCTCCAGCACTCCCTGCCGAGCTGATGAACATGCACCAGCCGATTGCCAACCCTCGGGTGGAACGCTTGGTGCAAGAAGCGCGATCCATCCAACTCGATGGCGATGTCATGCGGGCGATGCTGAAGCTGGATGAAGCTGGCAGGATCGATCCTGCCGAGCCAGCAGTCATGTATCACAAAGCGCTCTTGTTCGAAGACATGGGAATCTATCCCAAGGCGGCCGACCACTACCAACAGATCCAACAAATGGGGATCAAAGCCGGCGTCTTTTATCGCCTGGCCGCCGCCAAATTAATCAAGGGAATGGGCATGGGCACGCAGAAAAACGCCATCGCTATCGGCCCGATGAAAACACGCAAGGCCAGGGGACCACTCGCAGGTCGTCACGTCGATGTTTCGATCACTCTGCTGGCGCGCCCAGATAAGGTGATCAACCCGGACGACGTCGAGGTGCAAGTGCACTTCTATGATCGTGTGAACGGCGGGGAAATTGTCAAAGCCGATACCAATGCCGTGATCACTCCTGCGTGGGGCGATAACCAAGTCGATTGGCAAAACCCCGGTAACGAAGAAACCTTGCAGGTGTCCTACGCCATCCCCGAGGCGGACTTGGCAGATGCCCATTTGTTAGGTCGACGCGAATTCTACGGTTACGTGGTGGAACTCATTTATGAAGGTGAAGTGATCGATCAGCAAGCCCATCCCCGCCGACTCAATGCGGTGCACGGTGGGAAAATGCGCCCTCTCCCCGAACCTCGCCCTGGCGACCCACTGGACGACCTCCCGCTCGATCTTCCACTGGACAACAACAGCCTGCTGCCGGACCTCAACGGCGGCTATGGAGACGATCCACGCCTGCCCCCGCTGCCAACACGCTAACAGGCCACCTTGTCTAACCGGAAAAACAGCCAGAGAGGTCTACATGTCAGAAATCGGGTGGAAATTTCCCCTAATCCTCTTTGCGTGTATATGGGGATAGGCTAGCATGCGCGGGACTTGAGCCTCGCCAGGCAGTCCTATCCTCACACCATGTCCACAGATACTCAAAATGCGCTGACTCCCGAAGACCTCACCGAAGGCCGGGAGATGGGTGATTACAAGATTGGCAAGCTCATCTATCAGGGCAAGGCGACCGCTACCTGGCACGCCACACAGGTCTCCGTGCAGCGCGAAGTAATCATTTGCAATCTCTACGGAGAACAACGTAATGACCCCACACTCACCGAGCCTTTCCTTGAAGATGTGCGAGCCAAGGCCACGGTTGATCACCCGCTGATCAGCTCAGTGTTAGAAGCCATCCACTCTGAGGGACAATGTTTCTTTGCCCGCGAAAAACTCCCCGGTCAGCCACTCAGCGAGCATTACGAGCAGGGGCTCAGTATTCCGCCACTGCAGATGGCACGCATCATTCGCAGCCTGGCCGATACCTCTAAAAGTCTAGAAAGCCAGGGGATCGCCACCCTACCGCTGACTGCCCATGATGTCATCATCGATGAAAAGTTCCACGCGCGACTCGTCAACATGGCGATTAGTGGCGAGCCAGACCCATCAGTTGCCACGCAGGACAAGCAACTGTTAGGTCAGTTACTGCGGGACTTGCTGACGCCGAACCAACCGGGCTCGACCCGCACCGACTCGCTACTCGGCTTCATGGCAGACGGCCACCGTGACCAGCCATTGAGCTGGGATCAAATCTACGAGCTGGCCGACGGCATCGAGCGCCAGCTGGCCGAGCCAAGAAACAAGGCCAAGATTGCTAGCTCGACCATGCCGATGCGGCCGCTCATTTCCAGTGCCACTATCGCCAAGATCGCCATCGCCGTGGCCACCCTCGCGATTGTCATTGGCCTGGTCTATTACCTCTCTAACCGCAAAGTCGCCCCACCTGAACGCCAGCTCGAGGACCTCGTCCGCATCCCCGCGGGTCAATACCCCGGACCACTGGGCACGACCGTAACGATGAATGAATTCTGGATCGGTGCGCATGAAGTCACCATCGGCGAGTATGCCAAATTCCTCAACGCCCTCTCGGTCATCAGCCCAGAGCAACGCGCCGTCTATCAGCACGACGACCAGCCAGAGGAAAAAACCGACCATCTCCCGGACGATTGGGACTCGCTCTACGCCGAAGCCAGCGCCGGAGGTCAATGGAATGGCCTGCCGGTGGACCTGAACTACCCGGTGGTAGGAATCGACTGGTGGGATGCCTATGCCTATGCCGAGTGGAAAGGCCACCGCCTGCCAACACGTGACGAGTGGTATGGCTCCTGTTCTGCCGGCGCGGACCCTGCCAAACTAGGCGGCACCGGCTGGAAAGCGGTCGATCAAACGGAAAAAACCTCGCTCGGTGTCCACGGCATGGCAGGCAATGTCAGCGAGTGGACTCGCAAGGCGGTCTTCGACCCCGCCGATCCCTCGAAGCCGGCCCGCTTCATCCTCTGCGGAGCCTCCTACCTGAAGCCCAAATACGGCGCCCGCGCCCACGAGTGGGTGGACGATCGTAGCCTGCGCCGCCCGGACCTCGGCTTCCGCACCTGCGGAGTCTCCCCTGAACGCAGCTCAGAGGGTGATTGACGGCAGGCCCTGAATTTCCTACATCAGTAAGCACCTATGAATTTCCAGTCCACCACACCCCGCCATCGCACGCTACTGGCTATCCTGTTCGGCCTATTCGCCTTCGTTCAGGCGCATGCCCAGGTGGCTGTAGTGATGAAGATGAACAAGACGAACTACCTGCTCAACGAGCCGGTGACCGCCACCATCCACATCACCAACCACTCCGGTCGGCAGCTGGTGCTCTCGGGAAATAGCCACCTTTCATGGCTTAGCTTTCAGATGACCTCTCGCGGTCGCGTGGTCCCACCCGCACGCCGCATCAGCTATCGCCCCACCGTCATCCCGGTCGGCCAAACGGTCGCCCGCACCATCACCCTTTCCACCACCTACGCACTGGGGAACATGGGGAACTACACCTGCACCGCAGCGGTCAGAATGCCGGGGTCCACCACCAATGGTTACACCTCGAACCGGGTGCACTTCACCGTCACCGGAGGTCGTGCCGTCTGGGTTCAGCGCGCCGGACTTCCCAGCCAACCAGGTCAAATCCGTGAGTATAAATTGGTAAACTTCTCGGCCAACCAAGGTCACGAACTCTATGCCCAGATCTTCAATCAAAACAACGGCCGCCACATTGCCACCCAGCCACTCGGCAAGGTGATCAATTTCCGCCGCCCCAAAGCCACTCTCGATGGCAAAAGCAACATGCACGCGCTCTACCAGGTGAAACCCAACCTCTTCGCCCACACGATCATCTCACCGAACGGCCAGGTGCTCTCGTCCAGCTACCACAAACGAGGAGCCTCCGGAGACCCTCGTCTGATGGCCTTTGGGAATGGTGAAGTTCAAGTTGCCGGCAGTGTGCCCTACAACCCCAAGGCAGAGGCAGAGAAACGGAAAATAATTCGCAACATTTCCGAACGCCCTCCGTTCATGTATAAATAGCCTGACCGCGCCTCCAGCGCCCCTTCTGCTCTCCTCAACTTCGCCCCACTTCACTTCCAGCCAATCCACCGCCACACGCTGAATGATCTCCCGCCCAACGCACAAAACCCCGCTGATCATCCTCCTCGCTCTCGCTCTCTTCGCCGGCCTCGCCCAAGCGAAGAATTTTCGTTACGTCATCATTGATGCCGGACACGGAGGCCATGACAAAGGAGGTCTCAGCGGCAAAGTATACGAGAAACACCTGGCGCTAGATACCGCGCTGAGGCTCGAATATTGGCTCAAGCAACGAGGTATTCGGACGAAAATGACCCGCCGCAGCGACGTCTTCATTTCGCTCCCCGGACGCGCCAGTTTCGGCAATAAATACAGGAACTCCATCTTCGTCAGCATCCACTACAACCACGCGAGCAAGACCAGCCCCCATGGCTTGGAAACTTTTTATTATGGGGCCGAAGGTAAAAAACTCGCCACTCACGTGCAGTCGAAAATGATGTCCAAGATCGCCACCATCAACCGTGGCGTGAAGTATGCCCGGTTCTACGTCCTGCGCCATTCCAAGAACCCCGCCATCCTCGTGGAAGGAGGCTTCGTTTCCAACAGCAGCGAGCGCAACCGGATGAAAAAAGGCTGGTTCCGGCAATCCATTGCCGAGGGCATCGGTGAAGGGATTTTGAGCTACAAACGCAGCCGATAATTACGCTGCATCAGCGATCGGATCAATCAGGACTTACCTGTGATCAAGCCCTTACGGGAGGGATGACGGGCGGCGGCCAGTAGCACCTCGGCAGCATCACACCAGCTGCGGTTTTCAGCTTCGGCCAAGGCTTCACGCAGGTTACCACCACTGCGGAACAGAAGTTGATAGGCCCTCTTGATATCGGCCCGATCTTCCGCGCTGAAACCACCGCGACGCAGACCGATCACGTTCAGCCCGGCCA
Source organism: Oceaniferula flava (assembly GCF_016811075.1). Lineage (NCBI taxonomy): Bacteria > Pseudomonadati > Verrucomicrobiota > Verrucomicrobiia > Verrucomicrobiales > Verrucomicrobiaceae > Oceaniferula > Oceaniferula flava. Next base: position 232,354 of record NZ_JAFBGL010000006.1, on the reverse strand, counting down.
GTTCGTTCCGCCCGTGCGCGGTGCAAAATGGCGGCACGTCACGGCTGATGGCGGAATTCCCCTGCACAATGGCAAAGTCGCCAATGTGAAGAAATTGGTGAAAAGCGGCACCACCACCGAGAAAGACTCGGTTGCCGATGATGATGTGACCGGCGAGCAGCACATTGTTCGCGAGGTTATTGAAATCGCCCATCTGAACATCGTGCGCCAGATGCACCCCGGTCATCAGAAAGTTCGAGTTCCCCACCGTCGTGCTGCCTCCGGCCGCGGTGCTGCGGTGGATGGTGACATACTCCCGGATCCGATTGCCATCGCCAAGCACCACATTGCTTTCCAACGATGAGTCAAAAGAAGCGTCCTGAGGGTCCGTGCCGACAATTGACCCGTATCCAATATGATTGTCAGCCCCCATCACGGTGTTACCGGTCACCCATACATGAGCACCAATTTGGCAGCCTGCCCCGATATTTACTCCGGCATCGATGATGGAAAAGGGCCCCACGGTGACGTCATCAGCTAGGGTTGCTTGGTCACTGACAATGGCACTCGGATGGATGTCTGGCATGAGCGCGACCCTAGGACCGGTCGATGAAATTTCCAACGCTAAAAAATGCCTCGCCACTCAAGGATCCGCCAATGCGCTGCTTTCTATTTGCAAGGGAATCCAAACAGGATTACTCAAGATTCATGAACCCGAAGATCCTGATCTGCGCCCTGTTCGCCCCATTGACCGGACTGAGTGCCGCAGCACCGGAGGCCGAGAATGCACCCGCCACCGCAAAGGCCTCATTCTCCGCCGCAGTCATCGAGAAAAACATGACCGAATTCAACACCGCGGAGGTCGAGATCACCGATAAGATCAAAGCTCTGAAGGACAAAAGCAAAGCAAGCGCCCTGTATCGCCAAATGCCGGCATCGGGCCCTTACATCGACCGAATTCTCACCGAGGTGGTCAAAAACCCCAACGACGCCATGTCTAAAAAGGGGCTCACCTGGTCGCTCAGCAAATGCCGCACCCGTGATCAGCTAGGCGAGATCGCCGATCTGTTCAAGGCGCACTACTTGGACGATCCCATCATCAACCTCTACGCCCGTTCGCTGTCGCGCGGATTTTCCGAAGATCAGGCAAAGGCACTGCAAACACTGCATGATCAAACCAACCGCGAGGACACCCGCTATTTCTGCCAGTATTATCTCGCCGTCAATTTACAGAACCGCACGAAATACAACCGTCGGCTCAGCCCAGAGGCCAAGCAGGCCTATCTCGACAAAGCCTTCGCTATTCTCACCAAACTCAATGAGAACCCACGCGTGGCCGAAGTCTCAAAATCACTGGCGGGCCGCATTTCAGCCGTGATGTTTGAGAAAAACAACCTCTCTGTCGGCAGTCAGGCACCGGAAATCATCGGCGACGACCACACAGGCACCATCTTCAAACTCAGTGATTACCGAGGCAAGGTGGTTCAACTCACCTTCTGGGGCAGCTGGTGTGGCCCTTGCATGGCCATGGTCCCTCACGAGCGCAAGCTCGTAGAGAAATGGCAAGACCGCCCCTTCGTAATGATCGGAGTGAACTCGGACAACCCCACAAAGCTCAAGCAGCTGGTGGAAAAACGCACCGTCACTTGGCGCAGCTTCAACAATCAGCAAAAAGACTTCAAAATCTCAGACCGCTGGAACGTCTCAGCCTGGCCATCACTCTACATCATCGATCACAAAGGCGTGATCCGCCATCGTGGACTGCGTGGCGAAGCCATGGAAAAAGCACTGGACGCATTGATCCAAGAAGCCGAGGCTGCTTCCAAGTCATGAAAAAGATCCTCCTCCTGCTCACCCTCACCGTCAGCGCCCACGCCGCACCCATCCCACTCTGGCCAGGCTTGGCACCCGGAGAAACCACGGCCGGGCCTGAAAAGACCGTCAAGAAAAAGGACTCGATGACGCGTATCAGCGAGGTCACAAAGCCGACACTTGAAGTCTACCATCCGGAAAAATCCAAGGCGACCGGCACCGCCGTCCTTGTCTGCCCCGGCGGCGGCTACAACGTGCTGGCTATCGCCCATGAAGGCACCGCCCTCTGTAAGTGGCTCAGCAAGCAGGGCGTCACGGCAGTGCTACTGAAATACCGCGTCCCCCGACGCAAAGGACAGCCGAAACATGCCGCCCCCTTGCAGGACGCACAGCGCGCCATGACCATGATCCGCGCCAACGCCAAGGACTGGGGACTCGACCCCCATCAGATCGGCGTCATGGGATTTTCCGCTGGCGGGCATCTTGCCGCCACATTGTTAGGTAATCCCCCGCGGAATTACCCCGATGAAAAAACCTACCAGCCCCTCAGCGCCCAGCCCAACTTTGGCATCCTCATTTACCCGGCCTATCTGCAGAAGGGAAAAAGCACCACGGAGCTGGCTCCGGAGCTAAACTTCACCAAGGACAGCCCACCGATCTTTCTCGCGGTGGCCAAAAACGATCCCTATTTCCCAAGCAGTCAACTGCTCAAGACCAAGCTCAATGCCATGGATGCCTCGTTAGAAGCACACATTTTCCCAAGTGGTGGACATGGCTTTGGCATGGGAGGTTCACGCCCCAACGCGGAGATTAAAACTTGGCCTGGCCTCTGCCTGAAGTGGATGAAGCAGCAAGGTTTCGCCACGACGCCGAAGCCAACCGCCCCCTAACCCCTCTACCGGAGAGCGCCGCACCCGCGTGACCTGACACGCGTGCCACATCAGCACGAAAAAACCCACGCTGTGAACATACAGCGTGGGTTTTTTCGGATAAGTTGAAACGAATCGCTTACTGGGCGATGTAATCGAACACAAAGACGTCTTCGACGAAGGGCTTGAACAGCTTGATGAAAGCTTGGTGCGCGTCGTGAGGTGAGTAGGCATCAAGGCCAGCCTGATTATCAAAGGTCACCACAAAGCAGTGAGTGAACCCCTTGGCACGCTCCACACCACCGAGGCTGGTGCCCCATTCGTAACCTTTGATGGTATCGATTTTCGATGGCAACGCGGCAAAAGCTTTTTCCACGGTTTTGATCTGCTCAGGTGTGGCATCAGCCTTGAACTTGAAACAGACGACGTGGCGGAATGGCGCTTTCTTATCACCGTGGTCATGCGCAAATGCGCTGATGAGGCTGGCGAAGGAAAGGGCGAGTATCAATGTTATTGTTTTCATAGATTATGGTTAGGTGAATTTACTGTTTGAAGTTTTTATAAGCGATGATGCCGTCGGCAATCGCGCGCGCACAGTTCTGCTGGTAGGAAGCGCTGAGGCAGCGTTTGCGCTCGTAAGCATTGCTAATGTAGCCGCACTCGATCAGCACAGCAGGGCAGCGGGTGCGACGCAGCACCGCAAGATCCTTCCGCTGACGGGTGTCGCGGTTGCGGATTTTCAATCGACTCAACATCCGCAGGTGAATGTGCGCCGCGAGCTTGCTGCCCTCGGTGCCGTAGTAGTATGTCTCCACCCCATGATAGGCATTGCTCTTGTGGGCGTTGAAATGGATGCTGATAAAGACGCAGTTCTTATAACGATTCGCGATGGCTGCGCGATTGGTCAGCGAGATGAAAACATCGCTGCGGCGCGTCATGGTCACCGGCATGCCTTTCTTCTTGAGCAGCGCTTCGGTTTGTTTCGCTACCGAGAGAGCCAGCGTCTTCTCATAAACCTTGCCCCGGTGAGCTCCCTTGTCCTTTCCCCCGTGACCGGCATCGATGATCACGCGATTGACGGTGCGAGCTTGGGAAACCTGACAGAGGACAAGCGCCAACAGCATGGGCAAGGTGACGCGGAGGGGGGCGGAAGGGGTCATGAATTCAAGCGGAGGATGGTTTGATCGACTGGCAGGCATACGCACTTTAAGATCAGTTTATATCAAGTCAAATAGTTAGCCCGAATGGAGTTGCCCACTCATCACATACGAGAAGGAACGCACTGTTTTATTCCGCGCAAACAATTCACCTCACCAAGCCGAAAGATGAGCGCCAATCATTTCCTTAATGAATATCACGAGGCGGCGTTTTTTCATGGAGTTCTTGCCCCATTCGCCATTGGATGGAGCTTGTGTTTTCCCTTTTTGCACTGATCAACCCGAAGCTTATACGGCGATGCTCAGTGATAGTGTTAGTCACTTTTCTAACACTAACCAATGTTGTAAAAGCAGAAAGTCAGGCAACTGAGCGTGTGGTTCTCCAGTTGAAATGGAGTCACCAGTTTCAATTTGCCGGTTACTACATGGCGAAACATTTGGGTTATTATTCCGACCAAGGGATCGATCTGGAAATCCGCCCCGGCACCCCCACTCTCGATGTCACCCAAGAAGTGCTCTCAGGAAATGCCGACTTTGGCGTGGGCACCAGCAGCTTACTGCTCGATTACGCCGCAGGAAAGCCCGTGGTAGTGCTCGGAGTGATCTACCAGCACTCACCCCTGGTGCTGATTACACGCACACAACGGTCTTCGGACACCATCGAAACCGTCGCCCAAGGCCCGCTGATGATCGAAGCCCACTCGGGAGATCTCATGGCGATGCTCCGCAGGGCTGGACTGGCATCAGAAAATCTCAACATCATTGCCCGACCCGATAACGCGCTGGATATTTTGGAAAAATCCCAAAACGTCAGCTCCATCTCCGCCTATCAGACCGACGAGCCCTACACGCTGCTAGAGGATGGCATCGAGTTCAACACCTTCTCCCCGCGCACCTATGGCGTCGATTTCTATGGGGATAATTTTTTCACCGCCAGACAGACACTCGATGAACGAAAAGAAATGGTGCAGGCATTTCGTCAAGCCACCATCCGTGGCTGGCAGGAAGCCCTCCGTGATCCCGAGACAGCCATCAACCTCATCCTCGAGGAGTATCCCACCGGCAACAACCGTGAGAAACTCCGCTACGAGGCCCGCGTGACGCAGGACTTGATGACCAACCTGGTTCGCCCCGGACATATGAACCCGGAGCGCTGGAACCACATCTCGGACACTTTTCTGGAAACCGGCATGCTCAGCAAGAAACCGGACCTCTCTGGCTTTATCTTCGATGAACAACCGAAACAGCTCCCGAAATGGTTCTGGCCAGTCCTCCTCTCCGTTCTCACCGCCGTGCTGATTCTCGCGGTGATATCGTTTTACTTCCGGAGCCTGAACGTTCGCTTGAAGGAAGAAGTCGCCCTCCGCTTGGATGCTGAAAAGCACCTTCAGACGACGAATTCCAAACTCAACGAGGCCAAGCAGATCGCCGAAGAGGCCAACCTCAAAAAAACGTGGTTCATCACCAATGTCAGCCACGATCTCAAAGCCCCGGTGAGTGCGATGATTAGCCTCAGCCAGATCTTCAACCACCACAGCCAGTCGTTGAATTTACCTGATAAGTTCAACCGCTTCCTCCGTCAGCTCAATTCTGGTGGGGAATTCCTGATGTTGATGCTGCACAATATCCTCGATCATTCCGCCTTGGAAATGAATGCCGTGAGCGTGCATCCGGAGACCTTGAACTTGGAGGAATGCTGCACGAGCATGGTGAACCTGGTGCAGGCTTTGGCTGATGAAAAGGAAGTCTCCATCGATGTCTCATGGCAAGGTGACCAGAGAACTCTCGAAATGGACCGCGCACGCGTCTCCCAAATTTTACTTAACCTCCTCCACAACGCCATCAAGTTTTCACCGGAGAGAGGAACGGTTACGCTCGCTCTCTCCATTCAGCCCGAGTCACTGAAATTCACAGTGAGCGATCATGGACCCGGCATTTCTCCCGACAAACAAAGGGAGCTCTTCAAGATGTTCGGCCAATCCGAACGAAGTGTCACCGGCCACACTTCCACCGGACTCGGACTATCCATTGTCAAACGTAACGTGGAGCTGCTGGGAGGCAGCATCGAGGTGAGTCCGGCTCAGCCGTCTGGAGCGGTATTTTCCATCGCCGTTCCACTCAATTCTTTACCTGAAATGGCATCGCGATAGTTAGATCACCTCGCAACTTTGTTAGTTTCATCAATGAACAAACCCTCATTGAGGTAGTAAACGAACGTTTCGCAGTGATTTTCATACATTTCGCAGAGGCAGTCTCTCTGTGCTTCAGGTTTTCTGATAGTTTATTCTCAAATCGGACAGTCTAACGAGAACCCGCACCGAGTATGCGGAATGCGGCGGTCCCAGCTGTCATTTTCTAATCAAGCGCATGAGTAATCATTCATTCCATCATCACGATACTCCTTCCCTCTCCCTGATGAAGGGCGCTGTAGGAATCTTTGTGGTGTTTACGTGTCCGTTTTTACTCTGGTTCGCTTTTATGCTGGCGTCGCCGCCGGAAACCAGTGAGTTTGATCATAACGACTGCTCCGAAGTCCAATCTGAGCAGATTGACACGGTTGATGAAGATGGCACGAACCTGAATAAGCCTCTACCTGTACCGATTAATGCACCTCCGATGGAAGTCAATAACAGCACAGCCATTCACTATGACGATTCTGATCATTGAAGACAATGAGATAGAAATGGAGAACCTCAAGCTTCTGTTAGCCGCCTTCGAAGGCTATGAGGTAATCGCAACGGCAGAGTCAATTCATCAGGGGATTGAGCTGGCTAACAACATGCAGCCGGAACTGATCATGCTGGATCTGCAGCTGGACTGTCAGAATAGCCTCGAGCATGTGCATCTGCTGGACTACAGCCCCTACATTATCTGCTCCACGCTGTGCACCGAGCATGCGCTACAGGCCTTTGAAGTGGGTGCGAGCGACTACCTCACCAAGCCGATCACCCACGAAAAACTCTGCCGCGCCTTGGAGCGCTTGCCGCAGGGGCAGGGTGAGCCTCAACACCGCGCTAGAAAAATGGCGCTGCCGCTGCACAATGGCACCAAAACTCAGATGGTGCCAATCGATCACATCACCCTGGTCACGGCAGATCGCGACTACACCATCGTCAGAGATATCAGCGATTCGGAGTTCATCAGCACACGGAGGATGCACGAGTGGGGGAAGCTTTTACCGTCGCCTCTCTTTGTCACTCTCGATCGGTCCACCATCGTCAATCTCGACCAGATTGATCACTACACGCGGCTCGGCCCGGATCGCACGGCGACCATCAATTTTAAAAATGAGCACCAGCACCGGATTGGATCCACTGCGCGGCGGCGACTGAAAGCCAGTATCGAAAACTGATCCCTATCACGCGATGCTAAAGCTAGGCTCAGTGATCGTCCTCACTGTCCAGTCCGTGCTCGATGCTGCGTCGCCAATTCTTGGAAATCAAGGGGCGTGCCAGGCCGTAGATCAGGTAGATCGAGAAGATCGCGGTGGGAGTATACCAGCGGGTCTGCTCGTTGAGTAAGAGCACAATCAGAATAGCCCCACCGATGATGCTCAGGAAAGTCCCCTTAGTCTGGAAATCGATTTTCTTGAAGCTCGGGTAGCGCACGTTGCTCAGCATCAGGGCGGAAAGCCCGAGCATGACTGCTCCCAGCACGTAGTTCCAGTAGCCGAGGTCGTGTCCGCGATCGTTTTTACTGAAATAGATCAGTAGGAAAGTAATCGAGGCGATAAACCCGGCGGCCATGGGAATGGGGATGCCGCGGAAGTCATTGGTGTCGCCCTCTTTCTTGGGCATGTTCGCCAGGCAGTTGAAGCGGGCCAGACGCATTGCACCGCAGAGCAAATAGATGAAAGCAATCGCCCAACCGACACGCCCCTCGAGGTTAAACAACACCGCCTTGGACACGAGCAGGGCGGGCGCCATGCCAAAGGAAACCACGTCCGCAATGGAATCAAACTCCTGACCGAAGGGCGATTCCTGACCGCCCATTCGAGCGAGCCGGCCGTCCAACAGATCAAAAAGACAGGAACCAAAAATCAGCAAAATGGCTTTTTCATAAAAGGGATAGGCCGCGGAAAAATCGTCCAGCTCCATGCCTTTGAAAATCGTCAACACCGCGAAAAATCCACAGCAAAGGTTGCCGGCGGTCATCAGGTTCGGCAGCAGGTAAATGCGGGGTTCTTGTGGGTCTTTTTCCATGTTGTTCTAGGGTGGTGCGTGTGCGGCTACTGCTTACAAGTGGCTGCGACACAATGTCCAGCGTCTATCGCCGGCTGCCGCGAAATTTGTTGCGCGGGTCGCGTTCGTCTTTCGTGGCATCATCACGGTAGCGGAGGATGCCGTAGCGTTTGAGGTTGCGGACGAAATCTTTGGCATTGGCGCCGGTTTCCTCGTCGTAGGCCATCGCTCCGACGAGGCCGTTTTCATTCTGCAGAGCTTCCATGGTTTCCTCCGCCTTGCCGGCGGCGCGGCTGATGCTCTGCACCGCCTTCGGCAGCTCACGCAGTGCCGGTTCGATATTCTTCACCTCCTTGCGCGCATCCACGAACAGAGTGTCGGCGGAATCGGCGGCTTGGTTGAGACTGGCGATCGCTTTTTTCGCATCGGTGATGGTGGGCTTCAGCTCCTTGGAGGCCTCGCTCAGATTCTTGGACGCGGCATCGAAGTTGGCCATCGCATTGCTCAGGTGATCGAGGTTATCGTCTGAGAGAAACTTGCTGTTCACCTTTTCCATGGTGACGTTCAGGTTCTTGCCGACAACGGTGATCTCATCCAGAGCTTCGTCGATTTTTTTGAACGTCTCCTTGGCGTCCTTGATCATCTGACTCGCGTCCTTGGCGATATTTTCGGCGTCTGATTTGATCGCATCAAAGCCACCAGCACCGGCACCCATGATGCTGTCTCCCGGCTGAAAAAACTCGCCACTTTCCTGCTCCGGAGGCGAGATCTCGATAAATTTATCTCCCAACAAGCCGCTGGAACCGATCTGGAAAGTTGATTCAATAGGGATTTGCACATCGTCGCGGATGCTCATCTCCATTTTTACCGTGCTGGATCCGACACCGAGAACAAGCTCCGGCACGGTGGCCACGCGGCCAATTTTCGCACCGCGGAAACGGACATCGCTGCCCTTGATAATGCCCGCGGTGTCAGGAAATTCAATGTAGAGTGGGTAGTGGCCGGTGAAACGATCTCCAAAGCGGCCAAACTGCACCACCAGCACGCCCAACAGCACAAGGCCGATCAGGACAAAGAGTCCGGCCTTGGTTTCGCGTCGTTTTTCCCGAGCTGGCATGGTGGTAGCTTCCCTTGATTTGGGCTAACTGGCAAGTGGCAATCGTCAGTCGCTATCGCCACTGGCCCATTTTTCCCCACTGCTATCCACACCGGAGAGGAACTGCATCAGCACAGGGTCATCGCTGGATTTCATCTCTTTCGGCGTCCCCTGCCAGTAAACTTGGCCGTCTTTCATGAAGGCAATGCGGTCGGCAATCCGGAACACACTGCGGAGCTCGTGGGTGATCACGATGTTAGTGATGCCGTGCTCGTTCTGCAGGCGCTTGATCAGATGATCGATGGAATCCGCGGTGACTGGGTCCAGGCCGGCGTGTGGTTCATCATAACAGACGCAGGCCGGGTGATCGACAATGGCCCGCGCGAGAGCCACGCGCTTGCGCATCCCACCGGAGAGGTCCGAGGGCATAGTTTCCTCCTGGCCAGGAAGGCGGACAATTTCCAACACTTCCGCGATGCGTCGGTTCAAGGTATCGAGATCCTTGATACCTCCTTCACGCAGGGGAAAGGCGATGTTCTGGGCGACGTTCATGGAATCGAACAGGGCTCCATTTTGAAACATCATCCCCACCTTTTTGCGCACCGGCCCGAGCTTCCGTTCACTCATCTGTGAGATTTCGGTGCCATCGATGATGACACTGCCTTCGTCCGGCTGCATCAGCCCGAGCATGTGCTTCACCATCACGCTCTTGCCGCCACCAGAGGTGCCTAACATGCAGATCGTCTCGCCGGGGTAAATATCGAGGTCGGCACCACGCAGCACGTGTTTCTCGCCAAAGTAGCGGTGCAGGCCGCGGACGCTGATGATCGGCTCCACGGAGGGGCTGGCTTTCTGGGGGTCGGGCACAGCTGATAGATACCACGTTAGTTCCCGGAGCGCAATGCATCGAATCCGCAGAACAGCTTGGAATCGAGCGGCGGGCGGACAGGGAGAGGAGTGTCGTTTTCCAAAAAGCTATGGCAGATCGAGTGGAAGTCGTGCTCGGTGAAGGCGCGGCGGATTTGGTATTCGAACTCCGGATCCAGACCTTGCGCGATGTAAACCATGTATTTTTTCATCCGGTTGACGTGCTTGCGCTCGTCAAAGGCCCCCTGCCCCGAGTGCTGTTGGTAGCCAGCCAGTTCCTGGTAGAGGTCCATGATGTATTCTAACAGGTCACTGCGAAGAATCTCCCGCACTGGCTCGCCAGCCCAAACGGCGCGAAGCTGATCGAAGATCCACGGGTGCCGGATCGCGCCCCGACCGATCATCAGCCCGGCCGCGCCGGTGCGCTCGATCAGACCGGTGCCGGTCTCCACATCCACCACATTGCCATTGGCGATCACCGGGCAGTCCATCTGCTGGACAGCCTGCTGAATGCAGTCGGTATGGATCGGCGTGCGATAGCGCTCCAGCACGGTGCGCCCGTGGATGGTCAGGGTGTCGATCTCGTGGCTTTGAAAAAGCTCCAACAATTCGCTGAACTCTTCATGGCTGTGGTAGCCGACTCGAGTTTTAACGGTGAATTTTCCAGGGATGACCTCACGCAGTGCGCCCAGCATCGCGTGCAGGTGTTCTTTTTTCCGCAGCAGTCCCCCACCGGCATCTTTACGGCAGACCACGGGAGCCGGGCAGCCGAGGTTTAGGTCCACACCGGCCACGGGATACCGCAGCAGCTCCTTAGCACAGCGCACCAGGGCGGAAATATCCTGCCCAATCATCTGGGCGTAAACGGGGCGACCCGTGTGGCTCTCGGTGATGCTGCGCAGAATGTGTTTTTCCAAATGGTAGGCCGCATGGACGCGAAAATACTCGGTGACATACACATCCGGTCCACCGAAACGCTGCATCACGCGCATGAACGGCAGGTCGGTCACGTCCTGCATGGGGGCAAGCGCCAACGTGGGGACGGGGGTCAGCATATCAGGTAGTTTCGGCCGGTTCTTCATGTTCCGCGCGGAGTCGTTCGCGGGTGACATCGAGGTAATCGGCGTCAATGTCAAATCCGGTGTAGGAAATGATCCCAGATCGCACCGCAGCCAGCGCCGAGGTGCCGATGCCGTTGAAGGGATCGAGCAGGTGGGTATTTTCACCCTTGCCGTGAATTCGGATGCACTGCTGCACCAGCCCCACGGGGAAAGTGGCGGGGTGAGGCCGGTCTCTCGAGCGGTTTTTAATCGTATCGTAGGGGATGAACCAGGTGTTGCCCCGGCAGCGTTTGTCTTCGCCCTCGGTGTGCCCCCAGCGGCTGATGTTGGACTTGTGCACGTAGGGGACCCCCGCGCCTTTGCGGTCGAGCGTTACCTCCCCGGATTTGGTCAAGTGGAAGACGTATTCGTGGCAGTCGTTGACGTAGCGCTTGCTATTGATCGGTTTGAAATGCCCGGTGCTGATGGTGTCCCCCCCGCGGGTTTCCACGCTGATGGATTTCACCCAGTGGAAGGTATTTTGCAGGATGAACAGCGGGTCGTCACCGTCGGTCAGCGCCAGTAACAGCTGGTGGGGCAGCAGCGGATTCTTCGGCACAGCGCCGACGTTGAGGAAAAACGATGCATCATCCGCCATGACCCGCTTCACCTCCGCCGCCCACTCGAGACACCAGGCGATGAACGCCTGACGCTCGCTGGTATCGCGGTAGGTGTTGTAATCGATGCCCAGATTATAAGGTGGAGAAGTGACCACCAAGTCCACCTGCCCGGCAGGGAGCTGCCCCATCCCTTGCAGGCAGTCGCCATGGTGAAGTTCTACGTTAGTGGTCATGCTGGATGGTCTATCACATCATCAACCTGCGGTCGAGCTAGAGCTCTAATGGCGATGCTTTCGCCCTTACTCATCCCCATTCGCCCGATTCTGTAAGGTTCGATGCAGTCACAATATCAGCTTCATTTTCAGAAAAAATCAGGCTAGAGGTCATTTGGGTTGGCCATTGTGATTAGAAATAAACTCAAATCAGCAAACAAATACCGACTCCACATCGCTTACCCTAAGAACCTAAGATAATCTTTCTTGGTTTATAACGGCTCAATTGAGCAAAAAACTAAACTACACTTATTATGAAACTACTCATTACATCCACATTCGCCCTCGCCGCGACTTTCTCCACACTTTCAGCCGAATGCGACGGAGGTTGCAAAGGCGGCTGCAAAAAGAAGGAAGCAACAACCCTCACTGTGACCACTGATGACGGCTGCAAGGGTGGCTGCAAAAAGAAAGAAGCCACAGCACTCACCGTGACCACCGATGGTGACGGCTGCAAAGGCGGTTGCAAAAAGAAAGAGGCCTAATCCTTTTCTTTAACTCACAAAATTTCAGCCGTTTCGGATTACCGGGACGGCTGAAATTTTTTTGAGACCCTTTTTCAGATTCTTATGCGTCGCCAAAGCTCTGAGACGAGGGGCCTGCGAACAGGTTGATCACATCATCAACTTCCGGTCCAAGGAACGATACTGAATCGCTTCGAGAATATGTTCCGCGGCAATTTGCTCCATTCCCGCCAAGTCCGCCAAGGTGCGCGCGACTTTGAGAATCCGGTCATGCGCCCTCGCTGAAAAGTTGAGCTCGTTCATCGCGTGTTCGAGATAGCCGGATGCAGTGGCATCAACGCGGCAGTGCTCACGCATCACCTTGCTGGGCATGGCGGCATTGCAGCTAATGTTTGCTCCGCTACCAAACCGCTCTTGCTGCCGAACGCGGGCAGCCTCAACTCTCTGCCTGACATCGCCTGAGCTCTCGCCGATTTCATCGGATGCCAAATCACGGTATTCCACCAGCGGCACCTCGACGTGGAGATCGATCCTGTCTAACAAGGGGCCGGAAATGCGCTGCCGGTATTTTTCGATCTGCGGTGGCGAGCAGCGGCATTCGCGTTTGGCATCGCCATAATAACCACAGGGGCAGGGATTCATCGCGGCAACCAGCATAAAGTCGCTGGGAAAAGTCAGGGTGCCGGCAGCGCGGGAAATCGTCACATAACCATCCTCCAAGGGCTGGCGCAGCACCTCCAGCGTCTGGCGGCGAAACTCCGGAAGTTCATCCAGAAAAAGCACCCCGTTGTGAGCCAGCGAGACTTCACCAGGGCCGGGGTTCGCACCACCGCCTAACAAACCCACATCCGAGATCGTGTGGTGCGGCGCCCTGAAGGGCCGAGTGACTAACAAGGCATCCTCTTTCCCCAACAATCCGGCAATCGAGTGAATCTTCGTGGCATCGATCGCCTCCGCCTCGGTGAGATCCGGGAGAATCGTCGGCAGCCGCTTGGCGATCATCGATTTGCCAGTGCCCGGCGGGCCGACCATCAGTAAATTATGTCCACCCGCCGCGGCCACCTCGAGCGCCCGTTTCACCTGGTGCTGCCCTTTGACATCTTCCAGTCCTATCTCGTATCGCCGGTGGGTATCGAACAAGGCTTGCCGATCGAGATCATACGGCTGCAGGATGCGTTGACCGGTGATGAAGTCCCAGGCTTCGCGCAGGTTTTCCACGCCGTAAACCTCTAGCCCCTCCACCACCGCAGCTTCGGCGGCATTGGCTGCCGGCACGATGACGCGGGTGCGGCCTCGTTTTTTCGCTTCCAAGGCCATTGGCAGCACGCCACGGATCGGGCGCACCATGCCATCCAGGGCCAGTTCTCCCGCGATGCAGTAACGCTGCGGCTCGTGAACACGGTCTTCGCCCGCCGTTTCGGCCAGAGCTAATGCAATCGGCAGGTCGAAGCGCGGCCCTTCCTTTTTCAAATCGGCAGGTGCTAGGTTCACTGTTTTCACCCCCTTGGCCCATCCCAGAGCGGAATTGCTGAGGGCGGAGGTAACTCGTTGGGAGCTCTCACGCACCGCCGCATCCGGCAGGCCGACCACGTTAATCGCGGGTTTCTCGGCATTGAAGGCACTGACCTCAACCTCCACTTCCATCCCTTCCACACCGAGCAAGGCTGACGAATACAGGCGCACAATCATGCCTCATTCTACCTGAGCGACTCTGGCAGGGTAAAGAGCGAAAGCTCTGTTCAGGCGAATAAGTGGACTCTTTCTGTCATGGTCACTCGTTTCAAACGTCAGATTCCAAACTGCAGCCGCCATTGTAATCGTCCGACTTCTAAACGGGTGCATAATGCACACTCAAAACCACCCAAGGATGCACTTTACCCCCTCTCGCCCAACACGTCAACCTGCCCCAAAATCGCCAACCTCCTTACAGTAAGCCGATTAGAACAATTCTAAATTAGATGGAATAAATACTGCACAGATAAGTCATACCTTACGTGACAAATACTTTACAAAGTGAAGACATTTTTATGCAACAATTTCGCTTCCAGCGTCGTTTAACTTAATGAAGATGCACTCATAGTGAAAAGTTGACTAAATCATCCAATCAGCCGTCGCGTTACTCAAAATGACCATAAGACGATGAATACAGCAGTCACCCTCAACCATCCTTATCAAGCAGCCGAAAACACCACCACACCCCGGGAAGAACGCCAATCAACCGCCGCGTCTCCCAGAAACAATCAATCCAACGATACCATGTCTAAATTTGAAACAGATAACAGCCTGCGCCTCTACTTGCGGGAGATCTCCAAAACCGAGCTACTCACTCCGGAAGAGGAAGTGAAGTTAGCGGCTCGGATCAAAAAAGGAGACAAAAAGGCCCGCGCCCACATGATCCGCGCCAACCTTCGCCTGGTGGTGAAAATCGCCCAGGATTACAGCGGCTATGGCCTGCCATTGGCCGACCTTATTTCCGAAGGCAACATTGGCCTGATGAAGGCCGTGGAACGCTTCGATCCGAACAAAGGGGGTAAACTCTCCACTTACGGATCGTGGTGGATCAAACAATCCATCAAGCGAGCTCTGGCTAACCAGAGTAAAACCATTCGCCTCCCGGTTCATATGGTCGATAAAATTGCCCGCATGCGCCGGATCTCCACCATGCTCGCCGAGGCCATCGGTCGTGAGCCTACGGAAGAAGAGCTGGCTGAAGAACTGGGTATCCCACGCAAGAAGCTCGCCCTGCTGAAACGTGCTGCCAAACGTCCAACTTCGTTGAACGCACCGGTGCACGAAGACGACAGCTCGGAGTTCAGCGACATCATCGGCGATGAACGCGCCGTCGACCCCTTTGCCGCCCTCGATAACAAGAACATGCACGGTGAGCTCGATGAGCTCCTGGAGGTTCTGGACGACCGCGAGCACCGCATCATCGACGCCCGATTCGGCCTCGATGGTAAGAAACCCATGACTCTCGAAGAGGTAGGCGTCGAATTCGGCGTCACTCGTGAAAGAATCCGCCAATTGCAAAACATTGCGCTTGATAAAATGCGTAAAGCATTGCATAGGAAGGAGGAACCAATGCCTGAACCTCTCATGGAGGCTCGCGCGGAGGTTTCATAAATAAATACACAATCCAAGATATCGGAGCTTTTTAAAGTCGAGATATCGAAGATTGGGATCGTAGGTGTGAAGAGCGGTGGGGTTAAACCCGCCGCTCTTTTTCTTTGTAGTGTTGCAAAATTGTCGAAGGCCGTTTTTTGTTTGCCCCCGCCGACACGACAGCACCATTTACATCCCATGCAGTTCAACTACCTGACACTACTTTCCCTCTCCCTTACCAGTCTGACTTTCGCTGAAAGCAGCGACTGGAAACACAACGGCAACTTCTCGCTCAGTCTCACCTCGGGCAATTCCGACACCTTGAACACCGCCTTTGGTTTCGATAGCATCAAAAAAGACGGTCTCACAACCTACTCGAACGAATTCGACGCCATTTACGGTGAAGACGACGGCATCCGCAGTAATAACCAGATCGCCAACGAGCTGAAGTTCGCTCGGGAATTCCCTGATTCACGCTGGTATTACGGAGCCTCCACCGACTTTCTCTATGATCCCATGGCTGGAGTCGATTACCGCGCCGGTGTCTACGGCCTCTTGGGCTACCATTTCATTGATACCGACCGCTACAAGCTGCGTGCTGAGATCGGACCGGGTTTCATTTTCGAAAAGCGCAATGATAGCAGCGAGCAATATGCCGCCTACAAAGCCGCCCAATATTTCGATTGGAAAATCTCCAAGGACACCCGCTTTTTCCAATCGTTGAAAGCCAGTGCCGAGCTTGGCGATCTCAGCAATGCGATTTACACCGCCGAGGTAGGGATCGAGTCCAAGCTTAGCGGACCGTGGTCCTTCCGTATCGCCGCCAAGGCCATCCATTACAGCCAGGTCAGCGACGGCAACGAAGCCGACGACCAACTCATCACCGTCGGCCTTGGGTATTCCTTCAGCCCCGGCGGCAGCGATGCTCCATCGCTTGAAGACGTGCACAAAAAGCGCAAGATCACTGAAGGCGACTGGGTGACCACCGCGCTCCTCGGTGGTTCGTATGCCTCAGGAAATACCGATGCGTCATCCGTGGCCCTCGGTATACTGGCCAAGCGTAAGTCGGCTCTCAGCTCCAGCGAGATCGGCCTGAACGGCTACTACGGTGAGTCCGATGGCGTCCGCACAGCGGAATCAGCCACTTTCAATGCACACCACCAGTATTCCTTCAAGAAGCCCTACTTCGCAGGTCTGCGTTTTGATGCCGAATACGATCCCGTAGCAGATCTCGACTACCGTTTGGCTCTCTCTCCTTACCTGGGACGATTCCTCTACGAGGAAGGTGCCACCTTCGTCTCGCTCGAAGTCGGCCCTTCGGTGGTCACCGAAAAGAAGGCCGGGGAAAACGACACCTACCTCGCCGCCTACGCCACGCTCAAGGCAGACAAGCAGTTCAACGATCGCACCCGGATTTACAGCTCGGTCACTTGGCGTGGCGAGGTGCAGGACACTGCCAACTTCGTGCTGACCTCGCAACTGGGCTTTGACCACTCCATCAGCGACAGCACCAAGCTCAAGCTACTGCTAGAAAACATCTACGATAACGAGCCAGCCGAAGGTCGGGACGCCAATGACCTGAAGCTGATCGCCGGCTTTGAGTTCGCCCTGTAGTTGCCGCGCTGAGCCGCGCAGTGCCAGCTTCTCTCATTCACCCATCCGCAGCAGCCGTCACGGGTTGCTGCGGATTTTTTTGTCACCGCGACCATCAACTCGGTGCTCGCGGGCTATTCTCATACCTGCTAAAGTGGACGGCATGAGAAAATTTGCCGCCATGTTGATCTTGCTGCTTGTTGTGCTTCCGCAGCTGCATGCGGCCCCCAAGCTGATCCACGACATCGATGCGATGCAGGTGCGGGTTTACCAGCTGGACAATGGCCTCACCGTCTACCTCACGCGCAATGCGGAAACACCTCGTTTGTATGCGGAGATTGCCGTGCGCGCGGGCAGCAGCACGGATCCGGCCGACTGCACCGGCCTCGCCCACTACCTCGAGCATTTAATGTTCAAGGGCAGCTCCAAAATGGGCACGCTCGACTACTCCAAGGAACGTCCTTATCTGGAAAAAATCACTCGTCTCTACGAGCAGCATTTCGTGGAAACAGATGCCGCCAAACGCAAAGAGATCTATCAGAAAATCAATCGCACCTCCACCGAGGCGGCGAAGTATGCGGTGGCCAATGACATCGACCGGATTTACAAATTCATCGGTGGCACCAATGTTAATGCGCACACCTATTACGAGGAAACGATTTACAAGGTGGATCTTCCGGCGAACCAGTTAGAACGCTGGGCCACGATCGAATCCGAACGTTTCTCCGACCCGGTCTTCCGGCTTTTCCACACTGAACTCGAGGCCGTTTACGAAGAAAAAAACACCTCGCTCGATAGCGGGGCACGCATGATTTCCGAGGCCGTTGAGCGCTTGCTTTTCCCCGGCCACACCTACGGCAGCCAGACGGTGTTGGGTTTGCCCGAACATCTCAAAAAACCATCGCTGGTGAGAATCCGCGATTACTTTCAGAAATACTACGTGCCGGGAAACATGGCCATCATCATCAGTGGCGATATCGAAATGGACGAGACCATCGCGGTCATCGATCGATACTTCGGCCCATGGCCAGCCAAGCCAGTGCCACAAGTCAAAGCGCAGCCGCTGCGTGCAATCGATGGCATCCAGCGCGTCACCGTGCAGCACGAAGGCGAGGAGTTTGTCACCCTGGCATGGCAAACGGTGCCCAATCAGCACCCGGATGCCGAGGCCTTGATGATCTTCGATATGATCCTTGATAACTCGGTGGCCGGCCTGATCAACCTGAACCTGGTCAGTCCGCAGAAGGTCCGCTCCGCCGGCAGCTATGTGAACCAGCTGAACGAGGCGGGCGCCCAGTATCTTTGGGGCAGCCCACGTGACGGACAGGCCTTGGAGGACGTGGAAGCCCTGCTGCTAAACCAAATCAGACTCATTCAGCAAGGGAAATTCGAGGACTGGCTGATCCCCGCGATCATCACCAATCTCCAATCCGTCACTGAATCCTCCTACGAAACAAATGAAAACCGGGTGGCCATGATCCGGGATTCTTTCATTGCCCGCCAGCCATGGGCAGAGGCGATCCAAGACCACGCCCGCCTCGCCGCAGTGACCCGCGAGGACGTCGTCCGCGTGGCGAATCAATACTTCGGCGAGAACTACGTGGTTGGCTACCTCGTGAAGGGTAAAGCCGACATCCAACACATCGAAAAACCACCGATCGATGCCGTGCCGCTGAACTCCTCCAGCGAAAGCGCCTTCGCCCGATCCGTCTTAGCGCTCCCCACCACCCCTCTCAGCCCGAGCTTCATGCAGAAGGGCAAAGATTACCAACAATCCGGTCCTATCAACGGCGTCACTTACTACACCACGCAGAACCCGGTGAACGACCTTTTCAGCATCACCTGGACCTTTCCCAAGGGCAGCCTGCACGATGATTTGCTGCTGACAGCTTTTGATTTGTTAGAAAAATCAGGCACCGCTCAGATGTCGTCCACCGAGCTTGGCAAACGATGGTATCAGCTGGGAGTCAGCGCCGATTTCTACGTCAACGAGAACTTCACCGAGATCACCCTTTCGGGCCTAGCGAGCTCATACGAGCCAGGCATGAAACTGCTCTGGCAGTGGCTCCACGACAGCCAGTTTCAAGAAGCGACGCTGAAGAAACTCGTGGCCGATTTTAAAATCTCCCGCGCCGAAGCGATGGAAGAGCCCGGCACCATCATCCACGCGATGGCACGCTACCACCGCTACGGCGAGCAATCGAAATACCTCAAGCGCACCAGCAGTGAGCAGCTCGATCAGCTCAGCGTGGAGACGCTGAAGTCATCACTGGCCCAATTGCTCAAACTCCCCCACGACATCTCCTACGTCGGCCAACTCACCGAAAACCAGTGGCGGGAAAAAACGCCCGTGCTGAAGCCGACGGCAAAGGCTCCGGCCGAGCCAAATCGCCCTGTCCAGCCGATCCAAGAGCCTGTGGAAATCCTCTTTTACCATCGCGAGATGGCCCAGGCACAGGTGTGGATCGAGTCAAAGCTCGATGGCCTTAGCCCGGACGATCTAGTGGTGCTCAATGTGTTCAACGAATACTTTGGCGGCGGTATGAGTAGCGTGGTGTTCCAAGAACTCCGCGAAGCTCGAGGGCTCGCCTATTCCGCCTCCGGCTATCTCAGCTCGCCACGCTGGGTGGGCGACCACTACCTCGCCGTCGGTAGCATCGCTTGCCAGGCGGATAAAACGGAGAAGGCTCTGACCAAGTTCCTCCAGTTGTTCGATCAATTGCCCGAGTCGGATGTCCGCTTCAAGGAAACCCGCGACGCCCTGATCGCCCGCCTGCGCGCCGAGCGCAATGACTTCCGAAATCGTGTCTCCACGGTGCAATTCTGGCAACGCCGGGGAGTGGATTTCGACCTCAGCCAACGCGCCTACCAGCAAGTGCCATCGACGCAGCTGAAAGAGTTGTTAGGATTCTACCGGCAACACGTCAAATCCCGCCCGAAACGCATCTCCATCCTTGGCGACCGCAGCAGGGTCGATCTCGATGCGCTGAAAAAAATAGGTCCCGTCCGCGAGCTCGTAGCGGAAGACATCTTCACCCGCTAATCGGTCACCCGACTACTCACCGGCGGCCTCTTTCGCCTGCAGGTGCTGGATGCGTTTGACTAACATTTTTGCGTAGCGACCGGCGTGGCTGGTGTCGTTGATCGCGAGGATCTCCTCGGCCACCTTCATCGCCTCCGTGCGCTGCTTGGTGTAGTAAAGTGCCTGGGTTTTGAACACGAGAGCCACTTGTAGCGACTCGCCCTGTAGCTTTTTGCCATCGATGTATTGATCCACCGAGGCCGGCACCTCATCGAATTTTTCCTTTTTATAAAGTGGTCCCAGCAGACTGGCCAGCTCCGCGCTCACCTGCTGGCTCCGCACCTTGGCGACCACGCCGCTGGTGTCATCCGGGTCGGCCTGGCTGATGGCATCGATCACTTCCGGGTAATGACGGTGAAAGCTGGCATCGACGTAGGAAAGTCCCTTTTCCAGCATCCGCGCCTTGGCATCGCCCTCCAGCTCGGCAGCGGCGGCCAGTGTCTGATCGCGCAAGTTCCGCTGTTTCTGGAAAGAGGTGATGGTTTTCAGGAAATCCTCGGCGTTGCTGTTCTCATACTTGATGCCGGCGTAGGGTCGGCCCGAGGCATCGCAGAGCACGACGTAGGGGAAGGTGCGCACGCCGTAGTGACGGAAGAGGCGCTTATTCTGCTTCTTCAGCTCCTCCGGCAGCTCGCGGTCGCGGGGGAACTCCAGCTCCACCAGCACGAAGTCCTTGGGCACCTGCTTTTGAAACGACTCCTGGGTGAGCACCTCCTTTTCCAGCCGGATGCACCAGCCGCAGCCCTTGGCGCGGGTGAACTCCAGCAGGAGGTCCTTGCCCTCGGCGCGGGCCGATTGCATGGCGGAATCAAAATCGGTCACCCAGCCGGCGCGGACGGGCGGCTCGGTGGTGGGTTTTTCTCCGGCAGTCAATGGCCCGGCGCAAAACGCAAGCAGTGCGCCGAGCAGCAGTTTTCCATTTCTTGATGTGAAGAAAGAAGTGTGTGTAATCATGAACATCGTGGTTGTGCCCATAGAGCGATTACAGAACGCTTTTTTGTTTTATACCTCCACGGTCTTGCCTGCGTAGGCGGCGGCCACCTCTTCGGCGATGATTTGGATGCCACCTTGGACAGTGCGCTCGTCCATGGTGTAGGTCATGCGAATGCACTCGTGGCGATGCTGCCAGGATTCATCCTCGAGGCCGAAGAAGAAGTAGTGGCCGGAAACCACCAGCACGCCCCGTTTTTTCAAGCGTTCGTAGAGCTCCGCCGTGGTGATCGGCAGGTCCTCAAACCACAGCCAGAGGAACAAGGCACCCTCGCTGAGGTGGACGCGGTAGGGCAGTTCCGGATCAAAGGCCTCTTCCACCCAGGCGCGTGCCTGGCGGGATTTTTCGACGTAAAACGGCTTCACCACCTCGTTGCTGAGCTTGAGAATCTCACCGCTCTCAACCAGAGGCTGCATGATCTGCTGGCCGACATTGCCGTTGGCGAGCCCCACGATGGCACTCATCGATGACACCGCGGCCGCAATTTCCTCACGGGCAATCACGATGCCGGTGCGGGTGCCAGGCAGCCCGATTTTGGACAGGCTGAGGGTCAGCACGATGTTATCGTTCCAGACCGGTGTGGCCTCGGTGAAAATGATGTTGGGGAAGGGTGCACCGTAAGCATTATCGATGATCAATGGGATGCCTTTTTCATCGGCCAGGGCACGAAGCTTGGCGATCTCGTTATCGGTGAGGACGTTGCCGGTGGGGTTGGTCGGGCGCGACACACAGATCGCGGCGATGTCGTCATCGACGTTGAGGTTGTCAAAATCGACGCGGTATTTGAAATCGTGCTCGCCAATTTTCTCAATCATCGGCTTCACCGCACGGAAGATGTCGGAGCCGACCGATTGATTCGAGTAACCGATGTATTCCGGCACCAGCGGCAGCAGGATTTTTTTCTTCGAGCCGTCTTTGAACTCACCGGCGAGGGCGTTGAAGAGGAAGAAGAAGGCGGTCTGGCCACCGGCGGTGATGGCGATGTTTTTCGCGCTGATGTCCCAGCCGAAGTTCTCGCGGAAAAGCTGGGCGATGGATTCGAGGAAGATCGGGTTGCCGCGCGGCGGATCGTAGTTCGCCAGCATTTTCTCCATGCCGCCGGGGGAACTCAGGATTTCCTCCATACGTCTGCGCCAGAGCGCGTTGACCTCGGGGATGTGGGCTGGCTGACCGCCACCTAACATTTTGGTATCCGGGCCGCCATTGACCAGGGCATTGCCCAGATCGTCCATCAGTTCTTCGATGCCGCTGCCCATGCACAGGCGTTGGCCGAAATTAGAAAAGTTCTCACTCATTGTTGTCTTTGTTCGCTTGATTACGGAGTTCGGGAAGCCTCCATTTCAAATGCTGTTTAAAAGGGAAGGAAAACAGGCGGCATCGTCTATCGATGCCGCCTGAAAAAGTGTGTTAAACCTGTTAGTGACCTCGATGGATTACTCGGCCGGGAGGTTCGGGTTCACGATTTCCGGTGGTTTGATACCGGGCACTTCAGGATCGGGAGCCACACCGCCGGGGATGTCGAGGCTCGGTGAAGGATCGCTGCCAACAGGGTCGGGAGCGATGCCGGGGGTGACCTCAACCTCGCCGGCACCTGGAGTCACTGGCACTTCGTTCGGTGAGCGTTTTTCGCCGAGCATGACGGATGGCACGTAGCCAACTTCGCCGGTATCGACGACTTCAACCTTAACGTAAGAGCCCTTGGTGGAGATCACTTTGACGTCGGTAAAGTCAGGCAGGGTCTTGGCTGGTTGGGTCTCTTGTTTCGGGAAGGAAGTGAAGAAAGCGGTCTGCGGTGACACCGTCTGCAGGAAGGTGCCAGCGGTGAATGTTGGGCCGTAAGGGTCAGATGTGGTAGCAATTCCAATACCGCTGCCAGGAGGGTCCAGAGGGTTGCTGAGATCTCCGCCATCGAGTGGCTTGTTCATGGATTCGCAGCTGATCAGAGCAAGCGCGATGGATGGAAGTGTGATGAGACCTAAATATTTCATACGGACGGTATGTTGTACCGCGTGAGCGACGTGGTCAACGGATTTTCAGCTAAACCTCGGCCGCTTCCAGCCAGTGTCCAGGCTACGCGATGGACTCGTTTTCAAGACGCTGCGGCAGCATGCGGTGTGCTGCGAACGGGGTCACGGAACCAATCTGCGTCGCCGAGCCCATACCTGCTCGATAACGACAAAAAGGCTCCACCGAGCCTGCCGGTGGAGCCTGTGATTAAAATTCGTATGCCAGGAATTAGCCAACGAACATCTCTTCGCCCATATCGGCGTCCAGATCTTCGAATTCGTCGGGGCGCACGCCGGCATCACGGATGCGGCGTAGCGTCCGGCGCGAGCCGTAGCGGCTGTTCGGGCCGTTGACCAGATCCACCACTGTGCCCACCACGATCGGAGCAAGCGCGCAAGCGCCGATGGCGGCCAAGGTGAAAGCGACGGGGCGGCGAGCCTCGCGGTTCAATAAATCGCCTGCAAGCACACCGGCAGCACCGGCCAAAACGACGGGAGCGAATGATGCGCTGGTTTCCATCCAGTTCTTATTTTCTGTCTGATCCTGTGACATGGCTGCATTCTACTCCGTGAAACAAAGGATGAAAGCGTAAATGCCCGTATTTTCATTCTTTATGTCTTTTCATCGCGCGGCTCTCTAGCATTATTTTTGCATGAGCAACCACTACGCACTGATTCTCGCCGGAGGCAGCGGCACACGCTTCTGGCCCTTGTCGAGAAATGCGCGCCCGAAGCAGCTTCTCAACCTCTTCGGCGACACCACTTTACTGAATAAAACCATCTCCCGTCTCGAGGGGCTGGTGCCGAAGGAAAACATCCTGATCCTCACCAACTCCCTGCAAGAGGCTGCCGTGCGCGAAGTGGCTGCCGAGCTGCCTGCCGAGAATATTTTTGCCGAACCGGCGAAACGCGACACCGCTCCGGCAGTGGCTCTGGGCATCGGCCTGATTGCCGCCCGCGACCCTCACGCCACCATGATGGTGCTGCCCTCAGACCAGCTGATTGAGGACACCGACGCGTATCAATCGATCATGCGCGACGCCCTCGCAGCCGCGGAGAACAACGAGGCGCTGGTGACCGTGGGCATCAAGCCCACCTGGCCCTGCCCGTCCTTCGGATACATCGAACGCGGCGAGCCTGCCAAAATCGACGGCCCGGAACTCAGCAATCTACCGCATGAAGTGACCCGCTTTCGCGAAAAACCCAACTCCGACCTCGCCGAGAAATTCCTTTCCCAAGGGAACTTCGCCTGGAATGCGGGCATGTTTATCTGGTCGGTCCACACCGTCACCCAGGAGCTGGAAAAACACACCCCAGAGCTGGCCGGATTCATTCACGAGCTGCGCTCCAGCAACGATGTGCGCCAGACGGTCGATGAAACATTCCCCAGCCTGACACCGATCTCCATCGACTACGCGCTGATGGAAAAAGCCAGCCGCGTGCTCAACATCGAGGCCACCTTCGATTGGGACGATGTCGGCTCCTGGATTTCCGTCGCGAAGTATCTCGAAACCCAGGGCGACAACAATCAGACCAATACTGAGCTCGCCGAGATCGACAGCGAGAACAACATCATCTTCAACGCCCGCAAGGACTCCAAGATTGCCCTGCTGGGTGTCGATGACCTGATTGTGGTGCAGACAGACGATGCCCTACTGATCGCCAACCGTCACCAGGCGGACGCTATCAAGAACCTCGGCGCCCAGCTGCCGGACGAGCTTCTCTAGACCCATCCCATGGACCCCGATCACCCAGTCCTCTGCCTCGACCACGGAGAAGCGCGCATCGGTGTTGCCGCCACGGATCCGGTGGGCATCATGGCACACCCGGTGGAAACCATCCAGGTGAAGACCACGGATGCCATCGAGCGGGTGGTCGAGTTAGTGGCGCAGCGGCAAGTCCGGCAGATTGTGTTAGGCCTGCCGCTGAACATGAACGGCACTGAAGGACCGGCCGCGATCAAGGTGCGAAAGTTTGGCAATTTACTGAAAAAGCGCCTACCAGAAATCCCACTGCACTACTGCGATGAGACCATGACCACCATGTCCGCCGCCGAGAAGCTGCATCAGGCAGGTCGGAATGCCAAAAAGCAGAAAAGCATCATCGATCAGGCGGCCGCTGTGGAGATCCTCAATAACTGGCTGGGGCAAAATTACTGACGGGGCGGTCTGGCGGGCTTTTGAGAAATCACCAGCTCCTCCTTGCAATCACCGGCACAGCCATCACACTCAACAACGTGGAAAAACCGACCCGCCCACATATCTATCAGCTCATGGTGCGCCACTTCGGCAACACCAACGAGACGCGAAAACCCCACGGCACGATTGAGGAAAACGGCTGCGGCAAGTTCAATGACATCAACGACGCCGCATTGCTCTCACTCAAGCAGCTCGGCATCACCCACGTCTGGCTGACCGGGGTGTTAGAACAAGCGAGTTCCACCTCCTACCCGGACCGACCCGGCGATTTCCCCGGCTTACTCAAGGGCAAGGCCGGCTCACCTTATGCGGTGCGGGACTACTTTGACGTCTGCCCGGACTACGCGGTAGAGCCGGAGAACCGTCTCGCCGAGTTTCAGGCCCTGCTCAAGCGCATCGGCAGCCACGGGCTGAAAGCCATCATCGACTTCATCCCGAACCACGTCGCCCGCTCCTACGCCAGCGATGTTCATCCGGAGTTATCCTTCGGAAAAGACGATGACACCTCGCATTTTTTCGATCCTAACAACAACTTCTACTACCTTGGCGATCTCCACCCGGGGGGCGGCAAGCCGCTGAAGTTACCATCCGATGACGGCCCGCTCCCCTACCCACCGGAAAGCGAGCACGGCAAGGTCACCGGTAACAATGCCATCACCTGGTCGCCCTCACGCAACGACTGGTATGAAACCATCAAGCTGAACTACGGTCACGACTTCAGCGTCGGTCCGCCGTGCCAGCTGATCCACCCGCTGCCAGCCCCCGATGCCATCCTCTCGATGACCCCGGACACCTGGCAGAAAATGGATTCCATCCTCGCTTACTGGCAGGACATGGGAGTGGAAGGTTTCCGCGTGGACATGGCGCACATGGTGCCGATGCCGTACTGGCACTGGCAGATCCGCCGCTGCCGCCAGCGCAATGCTTCTGTGTTCTTCATGGCGGAAGCCTACGATAACGACCCGGCGAAACTGACCGACGGCAATGTGCTCGATGAGCTCCTCACAGCCGGCTTCAATGCCGTCTATGATGCCCCCAGCTACGATGTGCTCAAGGCGGTGATCGAACATGGCAAGTGGGCCAATGATCTCGATGAAGCCACCAGCCCATTCTGTCCACGATTCCACAGCGCCCTGCGCTACGCGGAAAACCACGATGAAGTGCGGATCGCCTCGCCCCGCGAGTGGGCGGCTGCCGGGATGGATATTGGTCGGCCCGTCTGCGCCATTCTCTTTGGCCTCGGTCGCGGTCCCATCATGATCTACAATGGTCAGGAAACAGGGGAAGCGGCTCTGGATGCCGAGGGGTTCTGCGGGGACAATGCACGGACGAGTATTTTTGACTACTGGTCGATGCCCAGCTTCACCCCTTGGGTCAACAACCACCGCTACGATGGCGCCAAGCTGAACCAGCCGCGCAAGGAGCTGCGTAATTTCTACTCCCGCCTCCTCCGGCTCTGCGCTGAACCGGCATTCACCGCCGGCGAGTTCTACGGGCTGAACTTTGCCAACCATAACAACCCAAACTACGGTCGGCACGGCGGCGAGTTTGTTTCCGGCCACTGGCTCTACAGCTACCTGCGCTACGATGCCGCCAGCGGCCAAACCTTCCTCGTGGTGGTGAACCTTCATCCGTCGGAAACCTTGGTCAACGTCCACGTCCAGATCCCCGAAAACGCGCTCCAGTGGATGAATAACAGCGCCGAGCACCTCAGCTTCACGGATCGCTTGGGCTCCGCCACCGCCACCAAGTCGACTGCCGCCGAGCTTCCCACGCTCGGCTTGCCACTGGGGAACCTGCCCCCGAAAGCCACGCTCTACCTGGAGCGGGAGTCGTGATTCTCTGATGTAGGCCACTCGCCGCCAGCGATCGGCCATGATTGCACGATTGCGCGTCATGAAGTGTAAGATTTCCCACTTCGTTACGTTGATGTTTGGAATGTCCCTCCGTCTCGCCACGCTTTCTTGGCTCGCTGCTGCATGGCCCTGCCTCGTTTCCCAGGCAGCGGCGGATCCGTATTTCCCGCGCGACGCCGTGCCGGTGCTGCGCAAATACTGCTACGAATGCCACGGCGAGGAAAAACAGGAGGCCGGCATCGCCTTCCACAATTTGCTGAACACCGATCAGGCACTGCGCTCGCACAAGCTGCTGGCAAAGATTGCGGAGCAGATGGAAAACGACGACATGCCACCCTTCGAGGCCGATGATTTTCCGGACGACAGCGAAAAGCTGCTGCTAACCCAAAGCATCGATCACCTGCTCAACGTCATCCGCTCCGGCAAGCTCCCCAAAACCGCCGGCCGCGTGACCATCCGCCGGCTCAATCGAAACGAATACAACTACACCGTGCGCGACCTCTTCGGGGTAAACTTCCAGCCGGGCAAAACCTTCCCTGCCGATGCCTCCGGCGGTGAGGGATTCGATAACACAGCCGACACCCTCTTCCTGCCGCCGGTGCTGATGGAGAGCTACCTCAAGGCGGCTATCCGGGTCATGGATGCCGTTTACCAGAGCGACTCCTTGCGCAAGAAAGTCATCTTTGTCAGTGCCGCCGAGCGGAAAAACTCACCCCGTCAGGCAGCCCGGAAGGTGCTCAGCTACCACGCCGCCCTCGCCTTCCGCCGCAAGGTGGAGGATGCCGAAATCGATCCCCTGCTGGCGACCTTCGACGCCCGCATGAAACAAGAGCCCGATTTTGAAAAAGCGCTCCGCACGCCACTCACCTCATTGCTGGTGAACCCGAAGTTCCTGTTCCGCATCCAGCACGATGAACCCGGGAAAAAACAATGGCCACTGAACGACTTCGAGCTCGCCACCCGACTGTCGTATTTCCTCTGGTCGTCGATGCCTGACCCCGAGCTATTCAAACTCGCCAACGAAGGCAAATTGCGCGACCCAGGTGTGCTCAGCGGCCAGATCCGCCGCATGCTGGCCTCGAAGAAATCCACTGCCATGGCGCGTCACTTCGCCGGCCAGTGGATTGGCTTCGAGGAACTGATCGATCGCGCCGAGCCGGATAAAAAGCGCTTCCCCCAGTTCACCCGCTCGCTGCGGGCCTCGATGTATCATGAATCGGTGGCATTTTTCAACCACCTCATCCGCGAGAACCGCCCCGTCACCGAGCTCATCGATGCCGACTACGCCTTCCTCAATGCCGAGCTGGCAGCGCACTACGGCATCCCCGGAGTGACCGGCAATCAGCTGAGGAAAGTGGCCCTCAGCGATCGCAACCGTGGCGGCATCATCGGTATGGGCAGCGTGCTGGTTACCACCTCGTTACCGCTGCGCACCAGTCCGGTGAAACGAGGCACCTGGATCCTCTCCACCATCCTCGGCAGCGCACCACCGCCGCCGCCGCCCGATGCCGGTGAGCTCCCTGCGGACGACAAATCATCCGAGGGACTCAGCTTCCGCAAGCAGCTGGAAATCCACCGCAGCAAGGCGAAGTGCGCCAGCTGCCACGCCAAGATCGATCCTCTGGGGTTCGGTCTGGAGAACTACGATCCGATCGGCCGCTGGCGAAGCGTGGGCGTCAATGGACAAGCGGTCGACTCCGCGGCCGAGCTCCCGGACGGCACCCGCTTTTCCTCTCCCTCCGAGCTGAAAAGCATCCTGATGCAGGATAAGGACAAGATCGCTCGCAACCTCTGTCGCAAGATGTTAGCTTACGCCTTGGGTCGCCCGCTGGAATACTACGATGAGCCGGTGGTGAGCGATTTGCTGAAAACGATCAAGACCAAGGACTACCACATGCAGGCATTGATTATTGCCATCGCCGAGTCCCATCCCTTCCAAAACCGAAGTTCAACCCGATAAAAACATCCCCCCATGGCCAATATCCAACGCAACAACTGGCAACTCCCGCGCCGCACCATGCTCAAAGGCATCGGTGCCACCATGGCGCTGCCCTTTCTCGAAGCCATGACGCCTCTTTGCGCCGCCGGGCGTGACGGTGCCACACCAGTGCGGATGGCCTGCCTGTTCATGCCCAATGGCGTGCGACCCGACAAATGGACGCCCACAGGCTCCGGCAACAATCCCCAACTTTCTCCCATCCTAAGCCCTCTGGAATCGCTCAAGGAGGACATCCTTGTGCTCAGCGGCCTCTCGAACAAGGCCTCCTTCACCGGCGATGGTCACTACGTGAAAACCGCCGGCTGGCTGACCGGAACCACCATCACCAAAACCACCGGCTCTGACATCAATGCCAATGGCGTTTCCATCGATCAGATCGCCGCGCGGGCCATTGGCCAGGATACCAAGCTGCCCTCTCTGGAGCTCGGCTGCGAGCGCACGGCCAACGGAGTGGACACCAATGTCAACTACACCCGCCTCTACGCCTCCCACATTGCCTGGAAAACACCCGTCGCCCCGCTGCCCTGCGAGATCAACCCGCGGGTCGCCTTTGACCGCCTGTTCCGCAGTCGCTCCAGCCAAGGCAAGCCACGCTCCAGCGATGAACAATCGGTGCTCGATCTAGTGCACGACGATGCCAAACGCCTGCAAAAACAGCTCGGCCAGCACGACCAACAAAAGATCGAAGAATACCTGCAGAGCGTGCGCGAAGTGGAACGCCGGATCGAACACGAAGCCAATGAACTAAGGGCTGGAAACAACCTTCCGAAGGACGTGCTCAAGCGGATGGAAGAGATCGACCGCCACATTTCCAAAACCATGGGCAAGGCAACCCGCGAAGAAGAACTGCACTCGATGCCGCGCTTCAATCACACCGATCACGTGCGTCTGATGATGGACATCATGGTGCTCGCCTTCTGGGCAGATGCCACCCGGGTCTCCACCTTCATGTTTGGCAATGCCGTCAGTGGCCGGAACTTCTCCTTCCTTGATGGGGTCAGCGGCGGCCACCACCAACTTTCCCACCACAAAAAGAATCCCAAGCAGCTGGACCAATACCAGCGGATCAACACCTGGCACGTGGAACAATACGGCTACATGCTGGAGCAGATGAAAAAGATCAAAGAGGGCAACGGCAACCTGCTGGACAATTCCATGGTCATGTTCGGCTCCGGCATCCGCGATGGCAATGCGCACAGCCCCCACAACATTCCCACCGTGGTGGCAGGCAAAGCCGGCGGCACGCTGAAGACCGGCCGGCATCTAGAATACGACAAGGGCACCCCGCTCTGCGGCCTCTACCACGGGATGCTGAAACGCGTCGGAGCCCCCGTCAAACGTATCGGCGATGCCACCCAGGAGCTACCCAAGCTGGGATAATCAACGCCGCCCGCGTCTCACATCTTCTGGACTTGGGTGCTTCTCGACACTTAAACGGTCGTTACAATCCGTTAAAATAGAGTGCATTAGGCAACTTATACAGATTCTTTAATTAAAAGCCGCCAATCCATCTAAAAGTTTAGTAGATTGGTAATATATCGGCACAACGATTGCTTTAACTTAGGTAGCGGATGGAAGGATCTCCTCGATCTCTCCAACGCCGCTCAAGTTTTTTATGTTGGCTGATGATAAAGCCCCGTGCCCGATGATTGCAGGGTGCGGGGCTTTTTCTTTGTGACCCAGTCTTCGGATCGACGAGCCATCAGTCCTTCTCGTCTTCGGGGTCGAGATTCCAGATGGGACTGGGGCTGTGCTCTTTTCTCATGATCTCGGCCATGCGCTTGACCAACTCAGGGTGCTGGGCGGCGAGGTCGTGTTGTTCTTCACGATCTTTGGCGAGGTCGTAGAGCTCGATCTTTCCTTCCCAACCACCTTTGCGATAGGCTTTCCAGTCGCCCATGCGGACCGATTGCTGTTTTCCACGTTCGTAGAACTCGAAGTAAATGTAGTCCCGCTTGGCCTGCTGCTCCGGCTGGCCTTGCAAGGTGGGGAGGATGGAAATGCCGTCCATTTCCTCAGTCTTCGGCTTGCCTCCGGCATCGGCCAGGGTCGGCATGACATCGCGTTGAGTGGTCTGCACGTCCGTAGTGGTGCCCGGTTTGATGGTGCCCGGCCAGTAGGCGATCAGTGGCACCCGGATGCCGCCCTCGTAGAGCGAGCGCTTCATCATGCGAAAGGGACCATTGCCATCAAAGGTCTTGGTGCGCTTGTAGTAGCTGTCTTCATCGCCATTGTCGGAGGTCCAGATGATGAGGGTGTCCTTTTCCAGCCCCAGCTGCTTCACCGCCTCGCGGATGCGGCCGACATTGCGATCGTGACGGGTCATCAGAGCACAGTAGACCTGCTCGTAAACGGTCAAGTTTTCCACCTTGTCGTAACCTTCGAGGCTCGGCACCCGCATACCACCGGGAGGGCCTCCGTGCGGCACCGTGCTGGCGAAGTAAACGAAGAATGGCTTATCCTTGTTGGACGTCATGAACTCGATGATTTTATCGGTGTAGAGATCCTCGATGAAGGTTCCTTTGCCTTCGCCTACGACACCTGAACCGATCGGTTTCTCCTTGAACGAGGTGCCCTTCAGCACCGCGCGGGTATTTTTCGGCAAGCGAATGCGTTGGCCATTTTCCCAGATAAAATTGGCGTAGTAATCGCGGCAGTCGACGTGACCGAGGAAGCCGAGCCAGTAGTCCCAGCCGCAGCCGGTGATCTCCTCGGGCGTCGAGTGCCCCCCGGGGCTGAGCTTTCCAAATCCGGCGGTGGTGTAGCCGGCCCGACGCGCGACCTCACCTAACAGAGGATACGACGGTGGCCACAGCTCTTTCGGCATCGTCCTCCGGTTCGCCCGCCACACAGCATGGCCCGGGTGCTTGCCAGTGATCAGGGAGCAGCGCGAAGGACCACAGACGGCATTGCCGGCATAGGCATTGGTGAACTGCATGCCGTCCTCCTTGAGTCGGTCAATGTTCGGCGTCTTGATGATTTTCTCACTGGCGGAGTCCATTTGGTAGGCCGGCACCTTACCGATGCCCCAGTCGTCGGTGTTGATATAAATAATGTTCGGCTGCCGGGCATCCACGGCAGAGCTGGCCAGCAGTGCCAGAGCGGCGACCGTGGGGTGAAGGGGAAAACGTTTCATGCGCACCACTCTACAGGCAGACTACCGCCCCAATACAGGCTTTTCTCATGACGGTGGATTCACGGGCGGCGAACGCTTATTTGATCGCTAGAGGCGCCGATCTCACCTATGTTGCGCGCATGGCAGACATTGGCGAACGCGCACGGTTGAAAGTATTACGAGAAAGTGGCCCCGGACTATTCCTCGATTCCGAGGGCGTCAATGGCGAGATCCTGCTGCCACGCCACGAAACCACCGGCGATGTGAAGCTGGGCGAAGCGGTGGAGGTCTTTCTTTACTGCGATTCCGAAGACCGACCGATCGCCACCATGCGCAAGCCGCTCGCCATGCCCGGTGAGTTTGCCACCCTGCGCTGTGTCAACGTCACCCCCATCGGTTCCTTCCTCGATTGGGGTTTGGCCAAGGATTTGTTGGTCCCCTTCCGCGAGCAGCTGAATCGTCTGGATGTGGGGAAAAGCTATGCCGTCTACGTCTATGTCGATGAAAAGAGCGGACGCATCGTCGCCAGTCGGCGGATCACACGCTTCCTCAAAAAAGAGCGCCCCGACTATGAGGTGGGCCAGGAGGTGGACTTGCGTATTTTCGGAAAAACCGACCTCGGCTACAAGGCCATCATCAATGGCGAATACGCAGGAGTCCTTTTTGCCAACGAAGTTTTCCAAGACCTCCAATCCGGAGAGCAAACCGTGGGATACATCACCGGCCTGCGTGCTGACGGCAAGGTGGACCTCTCACTTTACAAACCAGGCCAAGCTAAAATCGACGACCTCGAAGCCAGAATCGAAGAAGAGCTGGACGCCCGTGGCGGCTACTGGGAGCTCTGCGATGCCAGTCCGGCGGAAGTGATCTATGCGGAATTAGGTGTCAGCAAAAAAGCCTTCAAACGCGCTACCGGTGCTCTCTTCCGAAAGCGCCGCATCACCATCGGCAAGGATGGCATCCGGCAGGTGAAATAGTTGCACGCGGCAATACTGTTAGTAATTTTCGTTAGATCTTGAACCCAGCTCCAGAGCCCTGCTTGGCGTCGCCGGCCTGGCCTTGATGATGCGCCGCCGGAAGTAATCAAGCACCCTCTCCGAAACGCTCGCTGGACAAAGTCCTGGGGGCGTTTTTATATGGTAGTCGCACCTCATGCTCCCCCTTAAAAAACTCCTCCTTGGCCTGGCTCTCCTGACCCAGTCCCTGCACGCCGCTCCCAATATCATCCTCGTCATGACCGATGACCTGGGCTTTGGTGATCTGTATAACCTGCACCAATCGACCCGGGACAACGGAGCCGGCGGAGGCACTGCCGGAGACGGGCTCATCAATGGCAGCGAAGAGGCATTTATCTTCACCCCGAACATCGACCGCATGGCCGCCGAAGGCGCCAAGCTCACGCGGCATTACACCAGCGCGCCCGTCTGCGCGCCGGCCCGGGGGTCGCTGCTCCAAGGGAGAGACCAGGGCCATGCCAACATCCGGAACAACTCCTTCGACAAAGTCATCTCTGACAACCACACCCTCGGCACGGTGCTGCAAACCGCAGGATACTACACCGCCTGCGTGGGCAAATGGGGCGTCGGGGGAACCAGCCCCACGGTGGACGGAAGGCCCAACTCGAGAGGCTTCGACTATTTCTACGGATACATCCGCCACGGCCACGGTCACCAGCATTACCCGGGCAATGGCGGAACGGTGATCGAGCAGACCAGCGCCGTCACCACGGGGCTCGACCACGCCTACACCACCGATCTGTGGACCGCGAAAACCAAGCAGATCATTCAAGATCGGGCCGACAGCGATCCGGAAACGCCCTTCTTCATCTACCTCGCATACGATGCCCCGCACGCTCAGCTGCAAGTCCCCACCCAGGCCTATCCAGCCGGCTCCGGCATCACCGGTGGGCTGAGCTGGCCGCTCAATACCAACTCAGGCACCAACGACAGCTACATCCACCCAGACTACGCCTCCCTGGGGAATGCCGCCGCCCGCCACGCCACCATGGTCAGACGCATCGACCAAGCCATGGGCGACATCCTGCAAACCCTGCGCGACTTGAATATCGCGGACAATACCTTGGTCATCTTCACTTCGGACAACGGCACCCACAACGAGTCGGGAAGCGGTGGGTCGGTGAAACATGATCCGCAAAATTTCGATTCCTACGGCAACTTTGAAGGGATCAAACGTGACACCTGGGAGGGCGGCATCCGCATGCCCACCTTTGCCTGGTGGCCCACTCAGATCGGCGACAACAACCCGAACACCGAAGGTCTGAACTCGACGCGACCTTCCGCCTTCTGGGACTGGATGCCGACATTGAGTGACGCCGCGGGCCTGACACCACCTGCGTGGTCTAGTGGTGTCTCACTGCTCCCGGAACTCACCGGCAGCGGCACCCAGCTGGACAAGGGCTATCTTTACTTCGAATACCAGAACAACGGCTCGACCCCTAACTACGCGGATTTCCCTGTGCATAAAAATAGCCAGCGGGCAGAAATGCAGGTCGTCTTTCTCGATGATAGCGATGGCACGCGCTACAAAGGGATCCGCTACAACATCACCTCTCACAGTCAGGATTTCCTCATCTACGATGTCGATGCCGATCCTGGCGAAACCACTAACCTCGCAGCCTCGAAAGTCGATCTGCAGCAGAACATGAAGGACAAGGTCCTGCAGATCCGCACCGACGGGGATTACACCCGCAGCTACCTCAGCAGCGAGTTTGCTGCACCCAATCCGCCGACCAGTGCGGTCAATGGACTGAATTACCGCGCCTACACCGGTCAGTGGGACTGGGTGCCTGAAACTGCCTACCTCACCCCGGTGGCCAGTGGCGATTGCACCCATCTTGATCTCACCCAGCGCCCTCAGGATCAGGATTTATTGTTAGAATTTACCGGCTATATTTCCATCCCTAGCGAGGGCACTTATACTTTTCAGATGACCACCGACAGCAGCGTCGGCACCAATGCGTCCGGCGGCATGCTCTGGATCCACGACAGCCATGTCATTGATGACGACTTCCACCACGATGGCAGCCCGCAAACCGGCAGCATGCGATTGCAGGCAGGGCTGCATCCTGTTCGGGTGCTATACAAACACAGCAGCGGCAACCACGACATCAACCTGCAGTATTCCGGCCCGGGGATCAGCCAGCAAACAATTTCTAACAGTGCGTTCTATCGCTTTGGAACACCCCCGCCGGAACCGATCGCCAACCCAGACCGGACCAGCACCACGGGCACAACACCGGTCAGCATTCCTGTGCTTGCCAACGACTCCGATGACGGTGCCCCGTCGGCACTGAGCATTCAGTCGGTCACCCAGCCACATTTTGGCAGCGTCCAAATCATCGGCAACCAGGTTGAATACACGGCCACCGCTGGAAAGTTTGGCAGTGACCAGTTTAGCTACCAGCTGACCGATGGCCAGTTCACCGCCACAGCCAGCGTGACGGTGGATGTCAACGTGGCCACCACTGACCTCTGGTTCCCACTCAATGAAACCTCGGGCGCCTCAGTCTATGAAGCTGGCGGATTGTTAGCCGGCAGCATGGCCGCCTTCACTGCTCCCGAGGCGGCGCACGTTGCGGGAAAACATGGCTTCGCACTGAGCTTCAATGGCACCAGCGATGCCGTCTCGCTCACCGACATCAGCGTGCCCACCGGCAGCAGCGCGCGCACAGTCGGGGCCTGGATCAAATCGCCCCCGGGAGCAGCGGCCGAAAACCAAGTCATCTTCAGCTACGGCGAAAACAACACTGGCGAACGCTTTAGCTTCCGCTTGGACAACGGCACCAACCAAGTGCTCCGACTGGAAGTGCAAAACGGCTTCATCAAAGGCAGCACCACCTTGAACGATGGCAGCTGGCACCACGTGGCGGTCGTGGTCGATGACTTCGATCAGAATGGCAGCACCGATGTCAATGAAGCCAGGCTTTACGTCGATGGAATGTTGGAGAATGTCAGCAACTCCAGCAGCGCCAGCATCAACACCGCGGCCGGCTCTGCGATCATGATCGGGGCATCGCCCCATGCTTCCGGCTACAACTTCGGCGGCGAGATTGACGAGCTGAAAATTTTCCACGCAGCGCTCACTTCCAGCGAAATCGTCACACTTGTTAACGCCAATGAACAAGCAGCCGGCGCATGGTGGTATCGACATCATGGCAACCACTTGCCTGCGTGGACAAGCGACGGCGATCTGGATGGTGTCAGCGCCCTCTCAGAGTATGCCTTCGGAGGTAACCCTCATATCGCAGACCCAAGTCTACCAACTCCCGAAGTTAGTTTTAACTCAAGCTCAGGAAAATTAGAGGTCACCTACAACCGCCGTGTGTCTGGCAGCCATGCGCTCACTTATACTGTGCAGGTATCGAATGACCTCAGTAGCTGGACGCTACCATCCACAGAAATCTCAGCGGAAAGCCACCCTCTGTTAGGAAGCGATTTCCAACGTGTCATGATCGAAGCAGACGACAGCACGACGCCCACCGACAAACGATTTCTAAGAATCTTGGCAGAATAAACGGCAATCGGCTTGGCAGAAATCATCACAATCTACTGATAACAACCATCTATTCACATCTGAATAGGCTTCCTGCATTTGATATCTTATGAGAGAGTGTCGATTATGAAACTCTTGAAATACCCCCATCTGTTAGTTTCCTCAGCCTTGATGCTGGCATCGCCACACGTAATCCTAGCCCAAGCTCCAGCCGCTGCGCCTGTTAAGGAAGATCAGGAGGTCACTCTCACTTTTTCCAAACAAACCTACACCCGAGGGATGGTGACTCAGGGGAAAACAGTGCTCATCAATAGCTACTACCTGCCTAAACAAACGCCCACCACCTGGACGCATAAGGTCAGTATGTATGTCTACCCCGGCATCCATGATGCAGCTCAATATGTGAACAACATGAAGGCTAATTTGGCCAAGGAAGGCGTGAGTGCTGAGATCATTCCTATCAAAGACCCCAAGCTCTCAGGCATCAGCTACTACGAGAAAAATGAGCGCATGATCAAGTTCAACACCTTCGTTTATTACCCAGCTAAAAACGGCAAAGCCCTGCTCGCTCGGCACTTCACTCTACGGGCCAAACCTGAAAAGGAGGAACCGTTTCGTAAACTCGTCACGCTGAGCAAGAAGCACTGGAACCAAGAATTGATGGCTGCGAACTATCCTGGGTTTAAATTCCCACCACAGCAGGGTGGACCGGCCAGCCCAAAGGCTGAACCGAAAAAATTGCCCCCATTGCGCACCATTGAGGAAAAAGTCGATAACATCACTGGCAAAGGAAAGCTGGTCAATGTGGATGCCAGTTTTGCCAAGTCCAAGGGGTCGGACAAAATTATTGCCGCTCCATTTTCCGTCACCTTACCGACCACCGAGCACGTCATGATCATGGGTCACCCGCAAGTGCCCGAAACCGTGCGCTTCACCCTGACCAATGCCGATAAGGAATATCTTCAAAGCGTGCGTTTCACCAGCCTCGCCGTGGATCCCACTGCGCCGATGAACGCCCGCGTGCACCGGGCCGTGACGCTCTTGGAAAAGCAGATGGTCCCCAAGTTTTTCCAAGGATACCAGGACGCCAAAATCATCGGGCGTTATCAAACCAAGGTCGGGCCTTATCATGCCGGCATCATCGTCACCCAGATGGCGCATCAGGATGGCAGGAAGTTTTTTGTCAAATTCGCCGGCATCCTCCAGGAAGGTAAAGCCGAGGGTGCAGCAGCGGTGCTGATGCTCAATGGCTCAGCCGGCGAGCCTAACAGCTTGAAAGACCGCCTGCGCAATGGCTTCGCCCAGCAGGTGATGCACTCGATCCGCTTTGCCAAATAATCAGCGAGTCGCCTAGGCGCGTCGGGCGACGTAGACCGTGCTCTCCGAGTCGCGACCCAAGATCGGGTTCTTGAAGGGCACCACGTAGGTCTCCACCGAGGCAAACACCTCGTTCAGCGCTGCCATGAACTTTTCCTCAGGCGGGTCATCGGACCACAGCCCGAACACGCCGCCATCGTGCAGTCGGCCAGCCAGCTGCTTGAGCCCTTCCGCCTGATAGAAGTTGCCATGCGCCTCATTGAGCAAATGGTCTGGCGAGTGATCGATGTCGAGAAGCACCGCGTGAAACTTCATCCCGGCGTCATCCGGATCGAAACCCGGACCATCGCTGAGGGCGCATTTGAAAAAGTCGCCATGAACAAAACGACAGCGTGGATCGGCGGTGAGTTCCGGGCCGAGCGGCACCAGTCCGCGCTGATGCCAGTCGATCACCGGTTGTAAATAATCGACCACATTGAGCGAGCCTACCGAGGCATGATCGAGGGCCACTTTGGCGGTGTAGCCAAGCCCCAGACCACCGACCACCACATCCAGCTTGGTGTCAGGAAAGACCTTCTGGGTGGCAGCGAGACCGAGCCGCGACAGCTCTTCTTCCACCACCGTGAACAAACTCGACATCAGGAAATCCTCACCGAGCATGATCTCGTAGACTTCCAAGTTATCCAGCGTCATCATGGTGCGGCGACGTAAAATAACATCGCCCAAGGGCGTGGACTGGTAATCGATTTCTTCAAAGAGCGGTCGCATGCAGGCCTTGTATTCCGCATCGACTGGAAAGCACAGGAAATTAGCGCCCGCTACTTCTCAAAGACGATGAAATGCTGCCACGGAAGAAAATCCTCGGTGCGCAGGTGACGGAAACCGACCGCTTCCATTTCTTTGATCGCCTGCGCTTGCGACATCTTGTGCAGCGGCTTGATCGGCACGCTGTCGTCTTCCGCCCGGTATTCTAACAAGTAAAGCCGACCACCCGGTTTCATCGCGTGGTAAACCGACTGCATCACCTCGTTGGGATGAGAAAATTCGTGGTAGGCATCCACCAAGATCGCCGCATCCAGTGAGGCCTCGGGCAGACGGATGTTATCCACGTTTCCCAAATGCGCTTCCA
Organism: Oceaniferula flava; assembly: GCF_016811075.1. Lineage (NCBI taxonomy): Bacteria > Pseudomonadati > Verrucomicrobiota > Verrucomicrobiia > Verrucomicrobiales > Verrucomicrobiaceae > Oceaniferula > Oceaniferula flava. Next base: position 193,097 of record NZ_JAFBGL010000006.1, on the reverse strand, counting down.
CGTTGGTCACTGCCAGCTGCTGACTTTTTTGATAAAGATAGGCCACCATCTCAGGCTGAACATCCACCCCGATCACCTTGCCCTCCGGCACCAAGGGTGCAATGCGAAAGGTGTAGTAGCCAGAGCCGGCACCGATGTCGGCCACCACCGCATCCGGTTTCAGCGTCAGCCCCTGCACTGCCCGCTTTGGGTTTTCTTCCTGCTCGCGGGTCGAGCGCTCAAGCCAATCGATCCCCTCATGCCCCATCACCTGGGAGATTTCGCGGCCCATGTAGATTTTCCCCGTGCCATCCGTTGACGGTTCACGCAGTTGGTAATCATAGGGGGTGGGGGTGAAGGAGATGGCTGTCGACTCGTCCTCAGCCGCCGCATTTTCACGCTTCACCTTATCGCTGAGCGACATCATACCACCGATCACTCCTCCTAACAGAAGCGTAAGGATCAGCAGGCGTTTCTGGGTGTAGGCGTCCATGGGCGTGGACCGATATCCTGCCGACTCCACCCCCACGGGCAATCAAAAAGCGAGCTCGGTAGTCGTCGGGGTTGAAATCTTCAGCGTCTGCCGCCATGTTCACGGCGCCCATGGAAACCGAGATCCCACCACTGCCGATTCTCTATCAGGACGATTGGCTGATCGCCGTCGATAAACCTGCCGGGCACCTGGTGCACCCCGCGGACGCCCCTCAGGATGGCGACCTGGTAACGATGAAGATTCTCCGCGATCAGATTGGGCGGAAAGTGTATAACGTGCACCGCATCGATCGCCCCACCACCGGGGTGCTGCTCTTTGGCATCGACTCCGTGGTCGCCAAGCACCTGCACCGCGCGCTGGAACGTCACGAGGTGCAGAAGACCTACTGGGCGGTAGTCAATGGCATCCCTAAGCAGAACGCATGGGAGTGCCGCGAGCCGATTCAGAAATCAGAGACCCAACCGATCCGCGAGGCCCACACCAGCTTCAGGCTGATGAGCTCTCGCCAGCCAAATGCCCTCGCCGGAGAACAGGCCGACACCCTCTCATTGATCGAGGCCACCCCTCACACCGGCCGCTACCACCAGATTCGTCGGCACCTGGAACATATCGGCTTACCCATCGTTGGCGACTACCGCTACGGCGGCATCGACCGCTGCAATCGCTTGGGCGAACAGCTCGGCACCGGCAGTCGAATGCTACTCCAGTCGCAAGGGATCCGCTTTTGCCATCCGATCAGTAACGACACCATCAGCATCCATGCACCGGTCGATCCCTCCTTCGCGCAATGTTTTCCCGAACTCGCATAATCGGCGATCAATGATAAGCTAGTCCTCACATGAATCCGCGTAACCTGCCGTCGCCCAACCGTCTGTTTGCCTGGTATCAATCCGGTGAAATCACCCGCGAGCAATGGATCGAGGGCATGCGTCAGCAATTTCTGTTAGCACTGCGCGAGATCGAAGAAGACCGCGCCGATCCCAAGCTCGCACTGATGGAAAGCTGGCGATGCAAATCGGCAGTGCGTCGGCTCACCAAGGAGCACACGGAGACGGAACTGCGCGAGGTCTTCATGGCGCTCGCGGAGATCGATGATTTTCCTCCTGCCACTTATCTGTGGAATGCCGACCAGCACGATGTGCCGTTGTTCTGCTTCCTCCGGGAGAAACGTGACCCGGTGCTGCGCTTCACCAAGATGCAAATCCGCCGCATGAGCGCAGACCTCAGCATCGAATACGGAGGACTGAAATCGAAAGACCGGGTGCGCGAACGGATCCGCCTGCGCCGCGATTGGCGAGGCGTGCTGACGGTGGAATCACGCGAGACGAGCTAGGCGCTATTTCTGCACCTTCTTGACAAACTGAGCCTTCAGCGCAATCGAGACACCGTCCATGCGGCAGTCGATTTCGTGGTCGCCGTCGACGATGCGGATCGGCTTGGATTTCATCCCACTTTTCAGGACTTTAGAAGTTCCTTTGAGCTTCAGGTCTTTGATCATCTGAACCACGTCGCCGGTTTCGAGCACATTGCCGTAGGCGTCCTTGACCACGCGCTCCTCATCGGCATCCTCTTCCTCGGTCACCTCTTTATCCCACTCGTGACCACAGGTCATGCATTCGTATTTATCTTTATGTTCAAGGACATCATCAACAGTGCAAATCGGACAAGAAATCGTAGCCATGGCCCGAGCTATACAAAAATCCCCCAACTAACAAGTCCGGAGTTATATAGCGCGTAAGACGATCAAATTTTTTGACCGACCATGATCGAGGGCTTATGGGTAAGATATGTCAATTAGGTCCATCAATCCCACCAACGGCGAAGTCCTGAAAACCTTTGAACCCATGACCAGGGAGGAGGCGATGCAAGCCGTCTCGACCGCCCACGATGCCTTCGGTTCCTGGCGCCAAACCAGCTTTGACTATCGTAAAAAGATGATGCTCAAGCTGTCGGCCCGACTGCGCGAATACCAGACAGAATACGCCAAGATGATTTCCCTGGAAATGGGCAAACGTCTGGAAGAGGCGATGGGAGAAATTGAATACTGCGCCCACATCGCGGAGTTCTACGCCAATGGGGCCGAGGAATTTCTCGCCGATCAACCGATGGATGTGGAGGACGCCGATGCCTATATTCAGCATGCGCCGATTGGGGCACTTCTGGGAGTTATGCCGTGGAACTTCCCCTTCTACCAGGTCATCCGATTTGCCACCCCTAACATCATGGCCGGCAATACCTGCTTAATCAAACACGCCAGCTGCGTTCCCCAGTGTGCCAAAGCCATTGAGAAGCTGTTCACGCAGTGTGGATTTCCGCAAGGCGTGTTCACCAATTTGTTCATCCCCTCGGAGTTTGTCGCCACCATCATCGGGGATGATAAAATCGCCGGCGTCTCCCTAACAGGAAGCGAAGCTGCCGGTGCCTCGGTGGCTGCAGAGGCAGGAAAGAACATCAAGCGCTCGGTGCTCGAGCTCGGCGGCAATGATGCCTTCATCGTCCTCGATGACGCGGACTTGGATCAGGTTGTGAAGATGGCGGTGAAAGGCCGTATGGTGAACAACGGCCAGTCCTGCGTGGCATCGAAACGCTTTATCGTGGTCGAGCCACTCGCCGAATCCTTCCTCGAGGGATTTAAAAAACAGGTCGAGTCCATGACGCTGGGCGATCCGCTCGACGACAGCACCGACCTCGGCCCGCTCTCCACCGAAGGCGCCGCGGTGCGACTCGCCGAGCAGGTTCAGAGATCCATCGATGCCGGTGCCACCGTGGTCACCGGCGGCGGTCGAGCTACCGAGGGTGCTTTGGAAAAAGGAGCGTTCTACCAGCCCACTATTCTCACCGATGTGACACCGGACATGCCCACCTTTGATGAAGAGCTGTTCGGTCCCGTGGCCACCGTCTACGTGGTGAAGGATGAAGCCGAAGCCATCGAGCTCGCCAACCACTCGTCCTACGGCCTCGGCGGCTCCGTGTTCAGTGCGGACATCGAGCGAGCACGCAAAGTGGCGGAGCAAATCGACACCGGCATGGTGTTCATCAACCGCCCGACAAAGTCCCAAGCCGAACTCCCCTTCGGCGGCACAAAGAATTCAGGCTACGGCCGCGAACTCTCGCAGCTCGGCATCCTGGAATTCATCAACAAAAAGCTGATCCACCTCGGCAAGCCGTCCGATTCCTAACCGTCAGCCAGCTCAGATCGATTCAGGCTCTCCGAGCTCGGCTTCGCGCACCTCGCCCTCGGCGTTCACTTGCCAGTAGTGACTGGTTTCCACCTCAAGACAGGTGAGCCAGCCGCCACGACCAGGGTCGGTATCGATGCACACGGCGTGCCCCAGATTCAGTGGCACATGGTTCTTCTGGGCGGTGTGGCCGCAGATCATGACCTTGCCGGACATGTGGGGTTTTGGCGTGCCGAACTTCTTATGAATCATGGTGAATGGCAGCTGCTCGCTGAGCGGCACATCCGCCTCCAGGTTGGCGTGCACGAAGATATGGCTGTCGGTTTCCACGTAGGGTTTCAGTGTGCGGACAAACTCCCAGTGCGACGCCGGCACATCGTCCATGCCACCCGGGCCATAGGATTCCAAGGTCTCCACGCCACCCCAAGCCTCCAACCAATGCGCCAGATCAGTTTTGTCGATCCGTGAGAGCGCGAACTTCTCCTCATGGTTGCCAGAGAGCAGAGTGATGTTGAAATCCTGTTGCTGCAGCTCGATCAGAAAATCAATCACCCCTTTGGAATCCGGACCACGGTCGACGTAATCTCCCATAAAAATAATGCGGTCCTCAGGTTGGGGATCGATCACTTCCCAGAGCTGTTTCAGGGGGGCGATGCATCCATGTATGTCTCCGATGGCTAATGTTCTCATGACGGTCGGCACGCTAGTGAAAGCCTGCGGACTTGGCAAGTGAGAGAACGCGCAGGCATCCGGTGCAAGAATGGCCAGCGATCCACAGTATCTTGCGCATTATGAAATCTTTGTTTGTTTTCCTCGCAGCTTGCACCGCAGTCGCACCCTGCCTTGCCAAAGTTCCCGGCCCCAAGGACCCCAAGTTTGTGAGCTTGAGAGAAGCCCATGACGGCCGCACGGTCATCGATTTGAAAATCCTCAACCAGTTCGAAGATCAGCCGAAGGAGGTGCAGGCATTCTACACCGAGGCACGCGCGGCCATCTTGGCCGAGGACGCCGACCAGCTTGCAAAGGTCTGTCAGAAATACGGCCACGCCATCATCGGCAGTCCCATGCTCGGCACCATCAGCGATTCGGGTGTCAGCATCAAAGTTCACAGCCCAGTGCCCACTGGCCTCAAGGTGGTGCTCAGCGCCTCCGGCAGCCAACAGGAGTTCGTCCAGGACGACAAAAAACGCATCAACACTGTGGCTTGCAGCGGACTGAAAGCCGATACCGCCTACAGCTACGAAATTTTTAACGACCAGGGAGTCTCACTCGGCAGCGGCAAGTTCACCACCGCCCCGGCTGCCGGAAGCGCGGCTTCCTACAAGATTGCCATCGGCGCCGACTTCCACAAGATCGGCCTGCACCGCCCTGAGCTGCTGGACATGGTGCGGCAACGCGGCAACCGCGCCATGGTTCTGCTAGGCGACTTGGCGGTGGATGGTCGGAAGACGATCCCCACGCGCAACATCGACTACCTACTGCGCGATGTCTCCCCGGTCTGGCAGCGACTCGCCGCCAACGTGCCGACCTATACCTCCTGGGACGATCACGATTACTTCGGCAACGACACCTCGGGCGACTATCACGCGAAAAGCTCCACCCCCATCCCCGTGAAGGCCATGCGGAAGAACTGGAAACGCATGTGGAACAACCCTGAAAGCGACATCCCACGCGAGGGCATCTATTTTCAAACCGTCATCGGCGATACCCAACTGATCATGCTCGATACCCGCTCGTGCCGCAGTCACGAGAAACAAGGGCAGCTGTATTCCTTCCTCGGAAAAGACCAAACCGACTGGCTCAAAAAAACTCTCAAGGAGTCCCAATCCCCCGTCATTCTCATCAGCAGTGGCACTATGTGGAGCGATTACATCTCTCAGGGCAAAGACAGCTGGGGCACCTGGGATCGTGAAGGTCGGGAGGAAATCTACCAGCTGATCGACGGCTTGGAGGACAAAAAAGTGCTGCTCTTCTCCGGCGATCGCCACGGTGCCCATGCCTTCCGAATCAAACGTCCCAATGGCAAGGACCTCATCGAGTTCGGCGTTGGCGCTCTAGGTGGCGTTCCCGGCGGCGGCGTAGCCAAAGATCGCTCGACGCAGCTCTTTGCCTACCGCGGCGTTGGCTTCTGGGCCCTCGGTGAACTGGAGTTTAGGGTCGAAAATGGACAGCACAAGGTCACCTTCCGCCTGATCGATCCAGAGGGTAAGATCCTTGAAAAAGTGGAGATCTAAACCGGCTTAAACGACCGCGCCACTAGCGGCCCCGCTTGTTCTTGAGCTTGGGTTTTTTATTCTGCAGCGGCTTCGATCGGATGCCCTTCGCCTTGCCTCCCTTTTTCCGTGGCGACTTGCTGTGGTCCGGCTGGCTGGCGTAGGGGAATCCCTCGGCCATGAGCAGCGGAATTGCCGCGCCGTGGGCACTTTCCAATTTCGCCAGCTGGGTCGCCTGTTTCGGTAGCATCAGGCTGATCACCTGGCCGGCGGCGAGCTCGGCGTAGTAGCCGTAGCTCTCGGAATTTTCAGGAAAATCGTAGCGAATCACGTGCTGCACGCCCGTCAGATCCAGGTTCCGCCCGACGGCATCCGTGGTGATCAGCACGCGCAGTGAGCCATCGGCAAAGGCCTTCAGCGCCCGATCGCGCAGCTCCGCCTTCTTATTGCCATGCACCGACTCCACCGAAACCTCGGCGCGCGCTAACTCGGAGGTCAGCTCGTGCAGGACATCGCGGGTATGGACCAGCACCAGCACGGACTCGGACGCATCGAGACCTCCTAACAAGTGGAGGAATAGGTCCAGTTTTTGGTGATCGAAAACTTCGTAAATGGAATGGCTGGCGGCTGGCATGGAAAAATGGATTGAGGCTGTGTGAGTGGCAAGGTTAGCGGGGATCTAGCCCGCTCGCAGCAAAATTTATTCGTTAAACGACAGCTCACCGGGACGACCCGACAAATACCCGGCGACGCCTCCGATGCAGGCCATCAAAATCACCACGCCAAATGCCAGCGTCCAGCCGCCGGAGGTGGTGCTCAGCAAACCCACCAACCACGGCCCAGGCGATGACAGCAGGTAACCTGTCGCCTGAGCCATCGACGACAAACTCGCCGCCACTTCCGGGCTTTCACTGCGCAGGGCGATGACCAGAAGCACCATGCCAAAACCGGCATTCAAACCCAGCCCCAGCAGCAGTAACGACAAAATCTGGCCTATCCCCGGGAGAAACACGACACCGATCAAGCCGAGGATCGCGGTGATCGCGCAGACGGAAGTCCAAACCGTTTGGGAGGCGGACCGACCCGCCAAGGTGGGCACCACCAGGCTGGCGGCACAGCCTAGCAGCTGCATCGTCACCACCCAGTTCGCCGCGGTGATTTCCTCCATCCCGCGCGATTGCAGCAGGGTCGGCAGCCAGGCCACGGCGGAGAAGAACACCCACGATTGCAGCCCCATGTAAATTGCCACCTGCCAGGCACGTTTCTGCCGCGCCAGACGATACACCCCCGCCAGAGGATGCTCACGTTTTCTCGCCGCCGGTGGGGCCAGCATTTGCGGCGACCACAGCAGCAGCACCATGGCGGCAAAGACACCCCAAGCCGCCATCGCCGCGCGCCAGTCGCCCGGCAAGACATTCGCCAAGGGCACGGAAAATGCGATACCACTGGCCGCGCCAAGGTTCATCGCCGTGGCATAGAGGCTGGTGAGCACGCCGACGTGCTTCGGGTAGCGGCTCTTCACCAGGCCGGGCAGCAGCACATTGCCCAGGGCGATGCCGCCGCCTAGTAAAATCGTCCCCGCCATCCGCCAGACCAGCTCCATCGGCCCCGGTGCCGATCGCAGCCAGCAGCCCAGAGCAATCAGCAATAAGCCTAAGCCCAGTGCGCGTGCGAAGCCCATCAGCTTGCCCATCCACCCGGCCCAGAGACCGACGACGCCAAAGAGCACCAGCGGAATCGCCGTCAGACTGCCGATGGTTTCCCGGCTCAGTCCGTCCTGATACATGCGTTCCGCGAGCGCCGAGACCGCCGTGATCGACGGCCGAAGGTTCATACCAATCAACAAGATGCCCGCAATGAGGATGACGTGGTGCCATTTGGATGCAGGTTGGTTCATGAAGCGTTGTGAGTGGGAGAAAATGGATGCGGCTCGATTTGCCAAGCCGCAGCATAGAAGCCTCTGCCCAACAATAAAGACATATAGCATCCCCTCTGTGTTCTATTCGCGCAAGGGTGTCTTTTTTAGTTAGATTGAAATACCTGCGATAGCTCATAGGTATCGGAGATATGCTGTCTCTATCACTCGGAAAAATCGCCTGCATTTCGGCCTTGGGCATCCTCCCCTTGGTCGCCAAGCCTGATGTCGATGCCATCATCGTGGACATCCAACAATTTTCCCAGCTCGACAAGGACCGCCAAGAAACGCTGCTCACCGAGTTCTCGCGCCGCGAATGGCGAAAGCTCAGCCAAGATCAGCGGACGGCCATCAGTGAAGCCTGCTATCAGCAATCGCAGCAGCTCATTGGGAAAAATGCCAAGGGGCAGCTGAAATCCGTCAAATCAACCGGAGCTAAAAACATCCTCAAAATCGCTGGCGACTATCTCAGCACCCTCCCTGCCGACAAAACGCCCGCCCACCCCCGCGCGGCCGATCTTTACGGCCCGATCCCCAATGACGCCCCCCGCGTTACGCGCAGTGTTCCGGTCTCTCCATCAGTGGTTCGCTGGCAGGCTACCGGCCTCTACGCCGCACCCGGTGAAGTAGTGCAGCTCGAGTTCCCACAGGCTTGGGTGAATCAGGGGCTGAAAGTGCAAATCTCCGGCCACCGCGATCGGATACCGCTCAAGAAAGCCCTGCTGCGCCTCCCCAGCTCACCAGCGCGCAGCTTTCCGGTGAATCAAAAAACGCTGCAGGTCGCTGCGGCATTCGGCGGCGCCATTTACATCGATCTCGGCAATCAACAACGCAAGGGCGATGCCTTTCACGTCAAGGTTTCCAACGCTCTGGTGGCACCGTATTTTGTGTTAGGAAAAAGCAAGGTCTCCGACTGGAAAAGCTCCCTGCGCCACGCCCCCGCTCCCTACGCCGAGCTGGTCAGCGATCGCATCGCGCTGTCATTTCCATCCGAGTGGATTCGCGATATCGAAGACCCCACAGCCTTGTTAGAATACTGGGACCACGTGGTCGCCCTGCACGATGAACTCGGTGGCATGGCACACACCCGCTTCGGTCCCGAGCGCGTCAATGTGGATGTGCAAATCTCCGTCGGACTTTTCCACGCCGGCTACCCTGCCCAGGGACCGCAGAAACAATGCCGTGGTGTGGTCGATCTAAAAAAACTCAAGACCCAAGGAAATTGGGGATGGTTCCACGAGATGGGGCACGAATCCCAACGCCGGCCCGACAAAGCGTGGTCGTGGAATAACCCTTACACATTCGATAGCTCCATTGAAGTCACCGTGAACCTTTTCTCCGCCCACGCGATGGACCGGATGAAGATGATGGATCGCGGCGGTTGGAGCTGGACGGCCTCGCCGGAAAAAGTCACCGCCCGGGCGCAGCAAGCGCTTTCCAGCAAGAAGTCCTACCCGGAAATGGGCGCCGCAGAGAAGCTGGCCATGTATCTCCAGCTGCGTGATCAATTCGGCTGGTCAGCCATCCAAAAAGTCCTCACCAGCTACAGCGCCGACCAGGACCAGCGCCCCGGCAGCTTACCCAAGGAAAACCAAGCCAAGCGCGATCTCTTCCTCGTCAAAATGTCCAAGGCCACAGGGAAGAACCTCACTCCCTTCATGCAGGAAATCTGGGGAATTCACTTCAGCCCGGAAGCAGTCGCGCAGGTAAAAGCACTGCCTGTCTGGGTGCCCGAGGGATTTAAAAAATTCCTCTAACGGAGATACCTCACTCACTCTGATACGGCACCAGCTCCACGGCTTTGCGAGCACTGCCGTAAGCGGCCGCGGCATCGCCACCAATCGCCCACTCGATCACCGTGGTGGGATCATGTGGCGCCAAGGGGCTGCGCTGATAGGGCAGCATGGCGCGCTCGGCAAATCCCTTCCGCACCTCCTCCAGGAACCAATCGCGGAAACCGGTTTCCGCCAGGCCGCCACCGATGGTGATCAGGCCGGGGTCCAGAATGCTGGCAAGGTCTCCCAGCCCCTGACCTAACACATTGGCCTGCAGGGCGAAAATTTCTTTGGCCAAGGGATCGCCCTCTTCGGCGTAGTCGCGCACTTGAAAGGCTTTTTCCTCGATCGGTGCGTCCGACTTGGCCAGCGGATGGTCACTGTATTGAGCTTGCTCCAAGGCATTGGCCAGCTGGCGGCGTAGAGCGACCAGAGAGACCCAACCTTCCATGCAGCCGCGGCGACCTCGACCGTCCACCGGGAGTTCTCCCTTTTCAAATCGAGGCACCGAGAGATCTCCCACTTCCAGAGCGAGGCCGGTATTTCCCTCGTAAAGCAATCCTCCAGGCATCACCAGGCCACCGCCGAGACCGGTGCCGGGCGCCACGTAGAGCAGGCCGCCGTGGTGTTCGGGACGATACATCCACTCGCCAAAGGCAGCGGCATTGCAGTCGTTGGTCATGAACACCGGCTTGCCGATCAGTTTGGAAAATTCATCGCGGATCTTGGTGCCTACCCAGTCGTCGCCGAGGTTGGCTTTCCCCCAGACGACCCCATCCGAGCAGGGGGCCGGCACATCCAGGCCGACCGCAGCAATCTCATCGAAGGTAATCTCCGCCTGCTTGGCGAGGGCGGACATCGCCTCGCGCAGCTGGTCGAAGGTGCGCAGGTAGCCTTCTTTCACATAACTTCTGACTTCGATCAGATCACCCGCCAGTTCCCCTTGGGCATCCACCAGCATGCATTTGATCGTCGTCCCTCCGATGTCTAACCCAGCAAAGTAATGTTTCATGTTAATCCATTCATAAATACGATCCGGCCGGGTAACAACTCAAGAGTTCTCCTGAGCGTGTCACAGCTGACTGCCCCATCCAACAACGGCTCGCCGTGCTACTCGCCCAGCTGCTCGGTGTGGTGCACCAGCGCCTTACCTTTGGCATCCACAGCCGCTGCGGACATCCACTCGGCCTTGGCCTTGCCGTTTTCCACGGTGATCCAGAGGAAGCCTCCTTTTTTGCCGAAGTAGCGGTGGTAGGTTTTGTCCTTGGCGGGAGCGCCACCGAACATGTGCTGGTCGTTGATCGGTCCGCAGCCCATTTCCAGCACACCGGTCTCGGGGTCCTCGGAACAATACTGCCAGTGGCGATCGCCGCAGATGACGTAGGTGTTTTTCTGTTTCGCCAGGAAGTCACGCAGCTCCTGCCCCTCGTGCGCGAACGCGCGGTTCGCGTGGTTATCGGACTTGCCCTTTTTATCGGGCCCAACAATTGGCCCCGGCACGATGAGGAACTTGTGGGTGGCATCTGACTCCTGCATCGTTTTCATCAGCCAGGCTTTCTGCTCCTTGCCGAGGATGGTTTTTTTCGGACCGTCTTTGGCGTTGTTTGCAGAGCGGAAGTCGCGGTGCTCGGTCATCCAAATTTGCACATCACGCCCCCAGCGGACGGTGCGGTATGTCTTCTCACCCATCGGCACCTGCTCACGGAAAATCTCGAGTCCCTGGTCGAAGGTGAGTTCGCCGTATGTCTGGCCCGGCCAGCTGTCGTTCTTGAGCGTGTCGTGATCGTCTTTCATGAAATACGAACTCACGTGACGGTGGAATTTCTGATTGTGACCGTAGGCAAAGATCAAGCCCCACTTGGCCCGCGCCTCGGCGGGAGTCTGGCTCAACGGCACCTTGTCGTAGTAAAGGATGTCCCCCGTGTGCACAAAGAAGTCCGGCTGGAACTCGAGCATCCGCCGGTAGGCCACGTGGCCATCCTTCCCTGAATCAATGCTGCGCACCGCCTGACAGGTGGTGACGATGAATTGCACCGGCACCGTCTGATCCTTGCCGGGGGCGGTTTGAAAGGACCCGGACATTTCCGCGCTTGGCGACTCGCTACCGCTCGGCCGCGCCTGCACGAGACATTCGTAGCTGCTGTTCGGCTGCAGTCCCTTGAGCTGAAACTGATGGGTGAAATCGCGATCGGCACTGACGGCCGACCACTCGGTCTCGGTCGCTTTATCCTTCGCTCCCTGGATCCAATAACGCACCCGCACCTCACCGGCAGCCCCCGGAAGCACATCGGTGGGCATGCGGACTTTGCTTTTCTGCCTGAGACCCAGACCCTCGGTAAGTATCGGGAGTTTGGAGAAATCTGCCTCTTGGTCCTCGGTCAGCCGTGTCCAAACGATCGCTGAGGTCTGGTCCACTTCGCCAATCTTCACACCCCCGGCGAGATACGGTCCATCAGCGGCGCTGAGTCCGGTCATCATAAAACATCCCACCAGAGCTCCGCCGAGCCATGTCCGCCAATTATTCTGTGCCAATTGCATGTTCTAACATTCACATGCCTCCCATCCGACCGCAATCCTATTCCCCGCCATCATCACACTCCGGGCACAAAAAAACATGGCTCCGGGGGCGAACCGGAGCCATGCAAAACAAGTAAATGACTTGAGCAGAAAAACTGCTTCTTAGCGTCTAGTATTTAACGCTGCAGCCGTAACCTTTGGTCTTGGTTTTGCTGACTTTCTCACCAGCCAGAACGGCATCGAGGGCGGCGACCACATAGTTGTCGGCTTTTTCCAGATCCGCGGTGTCGGCGCTGGCGATGCTATCGATGGCACCTTCGTAAACGATGTCGCCTTTGTTGATCACCACCATGTGCGGTGTGGTTTTGGCGCCGTAGGCTTTGCCAACGCTGCCGTCGCGATCGAGAAGGATGTGTGCGGCTTTGCTGCCGTTCTTCTCAGCCATTTTTGCCATTTCCTCAGGACCGAAGCTACCGGCCTTGGGTTTTTCCGGGCCGGAGTTGATGCACAGCCAGACCACATCCTTGGCCGTGTATTTTTCCTGCAGCGCGGGCATGCTGTTCTTACTGTAGTGCTTCTTCACAAACGGGCAATTGAAGTTGATCCACTCGAGGACCACGACCTTGTCTTTGTAGTCCGCAAGCTTCACTTCCTTGCCCTGAACATCCGTGAGGGCGAAATCAGGTGCTTCTCCGGCGGTGGCGACGGCTGAAAGGCCTACAGCAAGGCCCAGCCCCATCATGGCATGTTTGATTGATTTGAACATAGTACGGAAGCTAGACGCAGTTCTGCCCCTGTCCAACGATTTTTTTGTCTTACTTTCGCCCCCTAACCCCTCTCGGTGTTAGGGGCTTAAAAGGAGGCTTTACCCATACTGCCCTGTGCCCAACATCACCAAGGTGCAGCCCCTGACGACCTCCACGCCAACCGCAGAAAAGGCTAGCTCGCTGGCGGCATCTTCGGTGCCTGGGTTGAAGATCACTCGGCGTGGCTTCAGCGCAATCAGATCGGGCACCAGGGGCTCTAGGATGGAGGGGCGGACGTAGAGCGTGATGGTGTCGATTACCTGCTCGATGTCAGCCAGGTCGGTGACCACCTGCAGGCCGTCGATTTCCCCGCCGCGTGGGTTGTAGGGGATCACGCTGCGACCTCCTTCGCTGAGGGCGCGCTGGGCTTTGTTAGCATAACGGTCGGGCTTCGCACTGGCGCCGATGATCAGGGTGGAAGTTTTCATGCACAGCCAAGCTAACACGCCTGCCATATTCCACAAGCTGGAGGCAAATGGGCGGACCTCATTTCGTTGACAAAAAAACCAGAACCCACAACGTATCCTTTCCACTCCCAGCTAACCACCCACTTCATGAAACTCCTCGTCGCAGCCCTGAGCCTCGTGCTTCTCCCCGCCACCCTTTTTGCCAAGCAGCCCAACATCCTACTGATTTACGCAGACGATTTCGGCTACACCGACATCGCTGCCCAGGGATCGGATTTCTATGAAACCCCCAACCTCGACCAGCTGCAGGCGAGTGCCATGCGTTTTACCCAGGGTTACTCCGCCTGTGCCAACTGCGCACCTTCACGCGCCTCGCTGATGTCCGGGCTCTACACCTCACGGCACAAAGTCTACACGGTGGGCAATTCCGATCGCGGCAAATCCCATCAACGCAAGCTCATCCCCGTGAAGAACACCGAGTCACTTGCGGACAAGTTCACCACCCTGCCACAGATACTCAAAGCGGCCGGCTACGCCACCTGCCACGCCGGCAAGTGGCACGTATCCAGTGACCCCACTCAGAAAGGCTTCGATCACAACATCGGCGGCAACCACACAGGAGGACCTCGCGGTGGCTACTTTTCCCCCTACAATAACCCGCAACTTCCGGACGGCCCGGAGGGCGAGCACCTGCCGGACCGACTCGCCACCGATCTGAACCGATGGATCAACCGGCAGCATGAAGAGAAACGTCCCTTCTTCGCCTACATGTCATTTTACTCGGTCCACACACCGATCCAGGCCCGCGACGATCTCGCCGCCAAATATGCCAAGAAAACCCCTGGAAAAAACCACCAGCACGTCAAGTATGCCGCCATGGTAGAAGCCATGGACCTCGCCATCGGCAAGATTCTCAAGAACCTCGAGCAGCAAGGACTCGCCGATGACACCATCGTGATCTTCTCCAGCGACAACGGCCCCTACGGCCCTGCGTCCAATGCCCGACCACTCCGCGGAGTCAAAGGGATGTTCTACGAGGGCGGCATCCGCGTGCCCTTCTTTGTCCGCTGGCCGGGGAAAACCACCGCCGGTAGCCAGTCGGATGTGCCCGTGCATCAGCTCGACCTCTTTCCCACCCTCGCCAAGGCCGCCGGAGCCGAGCTCCCGGAGACCTACGACGGCGTTGATCTTCGCGGAGTGCTGGGCGGCGAAGACCTCGCGTCCCGCTCGCTTTACTGGCATTTCCCCTGCTACCTCCAATCCTACGGCAAGAAGGGCATGGAGGACGCCCGTCTGCCCAAGTGGCGAGCCACCCCCTGCAGCGTGATCCGCCACGGCGATTGGAAATTGATCCAGTATTTCGAAGACAACTCGGTCGAGCTATTCAACCTGAAGGCGGACCCCAGCGAGCGCAACAACCTCGCCAAGAGCCAGCCGGAAAAAGCCGCAGCTCTGTTGAAAAAACTCAGCAGCTGGCAGACCGAAACCGACGCGGATATCCCCACCGAACCGAATCCTGATTTTGGTAAACCTGGGAAGAAAAAAGCTAACAAACCGAAGGGTTAGACAGGCGGCTTTAGTGGTCGGTGAGTAGCACCGCGACAAAGGTCCCCTTGTGAGTGCCACAGAGCTGGCCGTCGCAAGTCACCTCGGACTCCACCACCAAGCGCGCCCGACCTTTGGTGGTGAGCATCTTGATGAAACGATCATATTTCTGCTCCGTGGGCAGTCGGCTCAGCGATTCAAAATCATCCGTCACCGGCGCGAGGAAATCAAATTCCGTCTTCTGAATCACCAATCGACTGCGGATGCCGAGCTCGCGCAGTTTGACAAACAACAAGGCCCAGCCGGACAGGATGGCAATGGCCGAGAGACTGCCACCAAAGGCCGACTGCCGGTGATTCAGATTCTCCGCCAACGGTGCGGTCACAGTCAGCGAGCTCCCGTCATAACGAGGGATGGCAGCCCCCAAATGCACCGTGATCGGAATGTGCTCCTGCACGTAATCGAGAACCTCTTTCAAGTTGATTTCACTCATCGTTGCGGCCGCTAGAATCGGTGGATTTGAGACAAAGAGGAAGCCTTATTTCGGAACACACGTTCGGCAGGGCCGCGACACCGCTCCCATTTTTGATGAATGCGCACCCTGAGTCATCCGTCATAGGGCTCTATGAATGCGTCTTTTCTCTCCGTCATCACGCTCTTTCTGGCTGCAGCTCTCCCCGTTCATGCCGATCCGCCGAAGCCGAAGGAAATCCAATCGGCCACCGGAATTGTCGCTAAAACCGTGCCCAGCGATGCCAGCGAGGGGGCCACCGACACGCAAATCTTCCAGCACGACAAACTCGTGGCCACCATCCACAACGCCGCTGCGGTGTCGTTTCAGCCAAAGGGCGATATCCTTCTCCTGCGCGAAACCGGAGCGGATGACGACAGCCGCCACTTTCTTCTCAACCTTGGGAAAAAGGAATACTCCAAGAATCCGGAAAAACGTGCCAGCTGGGTGATCGGTGGGCGCTACGTGGTGAAAACCACTTGGTCAGACGATGGCCGCCAAATCACACTGCAAACGGCGCAATTTGCCGGAGGAAAACCAGTCACTATCGAGGTGAAAAATTTCTGCCGATAGTGCCACGGGGCGGAGCGCCCATTACTCAGATCGCTCCCCGACCTCTTCACTTTCCTCACGGTCCTTTCGCATGATTTCACGCAAACTCCGGTGCGCCTCCAGGGCGGCACTGATCATGCGTTTTTTGTCGTGCCGATGCTTCGCCATCTCCCGCACGGTCTCCTCGTCACGCTCGCGATAGAGCTGCGTGGCTCGTTCGGCCGAGCCCTCGGATTCACCGAGCTCCAGCAGCACATCTCCGCCGAGACGGATCGAGCTGTCCAGCGTCTCACGATAGATCTGCTCCACTCCCGCATTGATCAGATCGTAGGCCTCCACCCTACTCCAAGCACGCACGTAAATCCGCAGATGCGGAAAATTTCGGCGTGCCGTCTCGATGATTTTCAAGGTGGCGCTCACATCCTTCAAGGCAATCACCAGCACCTTGGCATGAGCGGCACCGGCGATGCCTAACATCTCTGGCCGACTCGCATCGCCGTAGAAAATGGGGATGCCCATCTGGCGCAGAAGATCCACTTGATCCGGGTCGTGATCGAGCACCGTGCAGTCGTGCCCACGGGAGCGAAGCAAACGGCCGACCGCATGGCCAAAGCGGCCAAAACCACAGATGATCACCGGGCTCCCCTCGTCCTCCACATCCTCAGCCCGCAGCTCACCATGCTGAATGCTACGTCTTATCATGCGCCGTTGTGCCGCAAGGATCAACAAGGGGGTGGTGGCCATGGAAAGGGCCACGATCGCAGTCAGTGAGCGACTCAGCTCGGTGCCGAATATACCCACATCTGACGACAGCTCAATCAGCACAAAAGCAAACTCGCCACCAGCAGCGAGTGAGGCCGCAAAGAGCAGAGATGTATCCGTCCGGTGATCTTTAACCATCGAAAATAGAAATAAGATCAGCCCCTTCACCAGGATCAAGCCCACCGCACAACTGACCACTAACAGCCAATGATCTCCGATGTAGCCGAAGTCGATCCCTGCACCGACACCCAAGAAAAACAGACCTAACAAAATACCTTTAAATGGTTCCAAATCACTCTCCAGCTCGTGCCGGTATTCACTGGTGGCCAGCACCACTCCCGCCACAAAGGCACCCAAGGCAGGAGACAGTCCCACTTTCGTCATCAGCAAGGCCACTGCTATCACCAGCAGCAAAGCCACACCGGTAAATGCCTCGCGCTGGTGGGTGCGTGAGATGGCGCGGAACACATGACGCATGCCCAGTTGCCCCACCACAATCACTAATCCAATGGCAGCAAAAGTCATCAGCGCCCGTGCAAAAAGTGGCAGGTGAGCGATCCAATCACTCGCTTCAGCCCCCTCCAGCTCAGTCGTCATTCCCACGCCTAACAAAGGGATCATCGCAATCATGGGGATCACCGCGATATCTTGGAAAAGCAGCACCGCGAAGGAGTTCTGCCCCGCCACCGTGCGTAGCAGCTTTTTCTCCGTCAGGGTCTGCAAAACAATAGCCGTGCTGGATAATGCCAGCGTCAATCCCACGGCCAAGGAAACCTGCCACGTTAGCCCAAACCATATCGCCAGCCCAGTGATGGCAGCCGCACTGATAGTCACCTGCAGAGAGCCCAGACCAATCAGCTGATGCCGCATTTTCCAGAGCATCGCCGGTCGTAATTCCAGGCCAATGAGAAACAGCATCACCACCACACCAAACTCGGCAAAGTGCGCGATTTGTTCGCCTTCACGCCCGATCAAGCCGATCCCCCAAGGTCCGACCAGTGCCCCCACGGTGAGATACCCGAGCACTGCCCCGATCCCCAACCGTTTCCCAATCAGAACCGCAACAATGGTGGCGGAGAGATACAGGAAGGCTTCCTCAAATGCGTGTTCAAATGCCATCCACCACTCTTCTTAGCCCCTTGCTTCTGAAAAAGGAAATGGTATCCGCGTCCGTGCGCAAAAAAATGGCCCCGGATCATTCCGGAGCCATGATAGACATGATGTGGATGGCACTTACTGGTCGCTTTTCACGCACTTGAACTCCAGCGCCCGGCCATCCTTGTCACCGGCTTCCACCAGCAGCAGAGGAAAGCTCTCCGGGAGCTCTTCCAGATACTCACTGACCGGAAGTGTGCCCACCAACGTGCCGTCTTGATGTTTCCACGCTCCGTGATGGCCGTCTGCCACGGTGTCTTTGGCGGCCACGTAGGCAGCAAGTTTCTCACTCAATAGCTCGGTCCCTTTTGGAGGCACGATGGTGATCTGAAACTGATCGCCTTGGCGCTGGTAGCTGGCCTGCCAATTTGTGGCCGCTTCAGGTAATGCCGAATGCGCGTCTAGCACCTGCTTGGCCACAGCACTTTCCTGCGCCGGCTGCCCGGCAGCTAGCACCTCGATCGTGGCTTTCAGATTGGCGTCACCTGCGATACATTGCTCGTCGGTGCACGCCAGCCAGCTGGCTTTTCCCTCGAGCACCAATGGTCCGGGTTGCACCTGAATGGCCAGCTTCAGGTAAGCCGTCAAAATCACTTCCCCTTCATAGCCCAGGCTCTTCATTCCACTGGCCTCGAAGACCACGGGAGTTGGAAAGTTCAATGAAGACAGACTCACCCCTTCGGGCAGCTTCCACTGGATCGAGGTGGGCATGCCGGACTCGCCTGGGTTTTTCCAATAGGTGTGCCAGCCTGCATCAGGAGTGATTTTCAACGCGACCAATGTCTCCCCGTCCACCGGCACCGCCTTGTGCTGGACTAGGATCTCTGCGCTCGCCTTACCTGATTTCACTGGATCCGCCTGAACAAGCGCACAGGCCACTGCCGCCAGTAGCAACTGGGCCAGCGCACATCGTTTCATGTTAGCATGAAGGTTCATAACTTTCCTTTAACACAGCTTGGAAAGGACGCGAACCATTTTCACCAGACAGACACGCCATCGCAGTGGCTCATGCGTGAACAACAGCTCAGCCTATCTGCTTGATGGAGGCGTGTTACAGGCAACAACATCCCCTCTCATTTCTAACCTCATTTAGCCTAAAAAACCTCTGGCAATCTTGCCGTTCTGTTGGATGGTCGGCTCATGATGATGAAATCGCTTATCGCAATGACCATGGCCGTGACATTGGCCCAGCCGGCCCTCGCCGAAACAGAGGTGAAATTCGACAAAGAACTCACAAGTTTCCAATACCCCTTCGAGGTCAGCACCTTCAAACTGAAATCACAGAACCAAGACCTCGACATGCGCTACATGGATGTCGGTGACAAGTCGGCGGACAAAGTCATCGTCCTGCTGCACGGCAAGAACTTCTCCGGCTACTACTGGGAACGCATCGCCAAGGACTTGGTGAAAAAAGACTACCGCGTGATTATCCCCGACCAAATTGGCTTCGGTAAATCGTCCAAACCCCGGACTTATCAGTTCAGCCTGCGCCAGCTCGCACTGAATACGAAAAAGCTGCTCGATAGCCTAAAACTTGAGAAATACGACGTCGTCGGCCACTCGATGGGCGGCATGGTCGCCACCACCTTCGTGGTCGATTACCCCCAGGCGGTAAACAAATTCATCCTGATCAACCCCATCGGCTTGGAGTCCTATGCCAAATACGTGCAGTTCAAGGACATCGACTTTTTCTATCAGAATGAACTCGGCAAAACGCTGGAAAAAGCCCGCGCCTATCAGCAGAAGAACTACTACGATGGCAAATGGTCCGAAGAGTATGAAAAACTGCTCATTCCAACCAAAGGCCAGATCGCCGGCGACGACTGGGAAATCGTCGCTTGGAACAACGCTCTGACTTACGGCCCGATTTTCTCTGAAAACATCGTCGAGAAGTTCCCGCAAGTCACCAGCAAGACCTACATCATCAACGGCACCCGCGACACCACCGGCCCGGGCCGTGGCTGGAAAAAAGAAGGGGTAACCCGCACCTTGGGCGACTACCAAAAGCTCGGCAAACACACCCAAAAGCTGATCAAGGGATCCAAGCTCTATGAGCTCGAAGGCCTCGGCCACATGCCCCAGTATGAGGACTACGCCCGCTTCAACAAAGTCTTTGAAGAGGTGCTCGCCGACTAAGCGGCGCCCTCAGCCTCACTGTCACACGATCAAGCCCGGCTGCCTCGATGCGGCCGGGCTTTTTTTATATCATCTACTTAGTTTTTCGGCAGGGTCGAGGAGCCTAACATCTTATCATCATGTTCCACCGAAAAGCGTTTGGGCATGGTGTTGTAGTCGGCGGTTCCGGCACCGCTCTGACTGAAAAAGACGCCATTTTTCACTCCAGAGTGGCCGTTCTGCAGCACATCATCCGCGATGGTGCCACGGCCCTCGGTGACTGCGGTCCATTGACCGTCGGCGGTCATCACCGCCTGATAGGGGTAGTAGGCCAGGCGCGCCTTCTGCCCGGTATGACCGTCCCGTCGGTAGTCCTCGACGAAGGAATAAAAACCGCTGAGCCGATCCTTGGTGACCACGGTGCGATACGAGGCAATCTTCTGCCACGGCTGCCCTTTTTCCGCGATCCATGCGGTGTAAATGGTGCCCTTTTCCAAGGGGGTGAGCCGCAGTAAAAAGGCGTAGGTTTTCCCCACTTCCCAGGCGTAGGGCATCATGGTTTTCGCACCCGATCCTTCGCCGCCGAAACGACTGCTTTTCGCCTTACTGTTCGTATAAAGAACTCGAGTCTTATCCTCCTCCGGCACGCTCGCTTGATTGTTGTCGCCGCCGCCTTTGTCCCAGACGGAAAAGATCGCCAAGGGGCCGGATCCGTGGTCCTGGATACCGAGGTAGCCAACATCAAAGCCAATGGTCGCGAAGTAGGTGTGCTTGGTCGTCTTGGCCACCTTGATCTCATTGTAGTAGGCCAGACACTTCTGGTTCTTGTCCGGATGTTGGTAGCCGATGTGCACCGACGGGGCGAAGTAAGGAAACTTGAGGCCCTTGTGTTTCTCCATGCTTTCATGGATTTTGCGGTGTCGTTGCTCACGCTGCGGATTAGCAGACAACGCTGTGCTGAGCAAAAAGACGCTGGCGAGGAGGTAGCTGATAGTAGTCATAATCTGAGTTAGACAAATACGAGGGTCAGCTAACAATCTAACCTGCAGATGAGTTTTCACCCCCAATGACGAGAAAAGTCCACTTCGTCAGCGTCTGGGACTGGAGAAATTGCATTTGAAAAATACCCTGTATGAGCAAGAGTGAAGCCATGAAACTCTGCCTAGCCGCCTTGTGTCTCTTGACGTTTGTGAGCCCAATTGCCTCTGCCGAAGCAAAGGCTGAAGGCGCTGCTGAAGTCGTCCGTGGCCACGTTTTTGCCTGGCCGTTTTTGGAAACTGGAACCATGCAGCCACGCGGCGGCACCACCAAGGGGGCCGAGGTCGAGCTCGATCCTCAACCGTCCCCTCAATGGCAAGCTTTGCAGAAAGACTCGCTCGCCGACCTGGAAAAAGATCGTCGTGCCATTCTCGCCATGGCGGGAAGCTACCGAGTGAGCTTCGACTTCATCGAGACCATGGGATTAACCGCGGATTACCAACCGGCCAAACCCTACTTCTCCTGGGGCACCGAGCACGTGCAGGTTCTCAAGGCTGAAGATCGCTTCATCAGCCTGCAGCACACTTTGGTGATGTATTTTAAGGACAAAGACGGCAAGGAGCACGGACCGATGGTGATGAAGCATTGGCGTCAGGACTGGACTTATGAGGACAGGAACCTGCACGTCTATCGTGGTCGATCGACCTGGAGCCAGCAGATGCTGACGGAGAAGACCGCCCGTGGCCAGTGGACTCAAGCAGTCTATCAGGTGGACGACTCCCCACGCTATGAGGTGCAGGGGAAATGGACGCACCAGGGTGGCATGTCGAGCTGGCACAGCGCCTCCTGCTGGCGACCGCTGCCACGGCGTGAGTTCTCGGTGCGCGACGATTACCAGGTCCTGCAAGGCAGCCATGAGATCACCATCACCCCGACCGGATGGGTCCACCTCCAGCACAATCAGAAAGTCGTCTTGGAAAAAGACAAGGCCCCCAAAGTCATCGCCCAAGAGCTCGGGGTGAACCGCTACGAGCGCATCAGCAGCCCGTCTCTCACGCCCGCGGAAAGCAGCTGGGCGAAGACCGGTGCGTATTGGCAGGAAGTTCGGAATGCTTGGGCTGATGTCTACGCCAAACACCCGAAGTTCTCACTGAAGGCAAAGGTGGATGGCAAAAAACTCTACCAGGTTCACTTCGAATACGCCGCGCAGTTAGAGAAGGCGGACGATCCCATCGATCTCGCCAAAGCCAAGGCCCACGCCAGGGAGACCATTGGCATGTTCCTCATCCTCGACGGCAGCGACGGAGAGACGAAGTATTAATGTCCGGGAGCGCTCGTTACCTGCTCGCCCAGGCTCGACACGCTACTTTTTCTCATCTGCCACCATTTTCAGGAAATGCTTGGCAAAGGTCTTGCCGAGTATCAGCTGGCCCTCGTGATTGTAGTGCCCCTTGTTGATGCGAGGAAAATCATCGGTGTCAAAACAGGCGACGTTTTTTAACTTCTTCGCCAAGCTCTCCTGAGCCGCCCGCACCAGCGGACCATTGCCTTTTGGTTTGTCAAAGGTCGTGATGATTCTTCCCATGATGAACGGCAGGTCTCTGCGCTTGAACTCACGGCGGATCTCTTTGATGAACTCCTTCAGGCTCGCTTCATACTCGGCCCCCTTCCCTTGGTCGGCATCGCTCTCGCCTTGCATCCAGAGCATGGCATCGACTTGGTAATCGACCTTCTTGCGATCCAAGTCTTTCAGGGCTGCCCGGGCATCGGCCAGAAAGCGCTTCAGCAAGGGGCCGCCACCATTGCCGAAGGTCCAGTGCTTGTGCATCGAGGTGCCGCCAGAGGCCCGCTTGATCAGGTAGATGTCGTCGTCAGGAAAAGCCTTACGCATCGCCCGACCAAAGGCCAGCTCCGGCCCAAAGCGCCCCGTGTTCGCCGAGATCCCCGGGCCCAGCTTCTGCCACTGGTTCTTGTGCCAGATCAGCACGCCCTCGGGTGGAACCTGCTCGGATTTCTTCAATTCCGCAAAAAGTCCGGCACCCGCCATATTCGATTGGCCACCGAGCAAAAACACCCGCGCTTTGGCAGAGATATTTCCCGCGGTGAATACAAAAAGAAGCAACAGGGTGACCAGCGAGTGACGAGCGAGACCGCGATTTTTCATAGCGAAACCCTAGCTACCGCCACCATCTTGGCAATGGGGAAAATTTAAGCCCACTGGCGCTTTCGACCTATCCTACGCATCCATGCGACCACCGACAACTAGGGCTTTCTCCTTGTCAGCCGGAGGTGGCTCGATCATATGTTAGAGAATGAACCACACCTCTATCGCAGGACTTCTCACCGCTATAGCACTCTGCACACCGTCCCTTCACGCCCAGCCCGGTCCTCTGAACACCAGCGAGGTTCTTCAGCTAACACTCGAGCAGTTGGCTGAAAAACTGGGCGATCAGAGCGAGGTGGGGCATAACGAAGCGGCGCAAATATGGGCGACCGCTCAACGGATCCAGACCGACGCCGAGCTGGGAAAAACCTCGGTGCAAGCAGTGCGTGAACTGAATCAGTGGCGGCAAGTTCTCAACGACTGGTCCGACCTCAAACTCCGCGTCCGCGCCGTGCACAGTGGCGGTGGCACGATGTGGTCGCACCTCAGTGCGCGAAACGACGCACCCATCGAGTCCTTTCTCGCCAAGTATCAAGCCGCACTCAGCGCGCCACCCACAGGAAAACGCGGGGTGCCTAAAATCAACTACCTCAAGCCACTCATCCAGCTCATCGACGCCGGCCTGAAAGAGTGGGATGCCGGTGAATACCAGCAGCAGGAAGCAGCAGCCCTGAAAAAGGAACTTGAGACCACCCACAGTTACCTTATTTACATGCTGCAAGGCCTCACTGAAGGAGCAACACGCCAGGCGGTGATCGAGCTCGTTCAACCGGATTTCAAATAAGGCAACCCTAACATTACCACCATGGACAGTAAAATCGCCGAACTCGCGCAACAACAACTCAGCGCCTACAACGATCACAACCTCGATGCCTTTGTAAAATGCTACCACGAGGAAATCGAGGTGCTCAATGCCGACGGCAAAGTCACCACCCGTGGCCGGGACGCCTTCCGAAAAAACTACGAAGCCATGTTTGCCCGTGGCAACTTCGGCGCCACGGTGGAGCAGCGACTTGTCCATGGCGAGCACTGCGTCGATCTCGAGCACTGGCACCGTTTCGTCAAAGGCGAGGAAAGCCGCGGCACTGTGCTGGTCCGCTATCGCCTGCGCGACAACTTGATCGGCACCGTGCAGTTTCTAAAATAACAAAACGCTCGATCAGGCAGTGACCCGACCGAGCATTTTTTGGGTATTTGGCAGACTGATTTATTTCAGTCGCTTCGGGTTGACGATCAGCTGACTGACGTCAAAGCCTTGTGTTTGCATCCGCTTGAGGCCTGCGGAAAAGTCATCGGTCTGTGCGGAGGGATCCTTGGCTAGCAGCCAGAGGAACTTGCGGTTCGGACTGCCCACAATCGCCATCGTATGCGCATCGTTGAGATCGAGCACCCAGTAGTCGCCCGCAAAGAGCGAGGCTGGGAAAGGATCAAAGCGGACCTCGAGCTTGGCTTCACCCTCGGGGGTGTTACCCACTGGCTTGGCCGTGCCCTGAATCGAGGTCATCTCACCGTCAGCCTTCAGACCTTCGTTAAGCACCGAGATCTTACCGTCCGGTTCAACTCGGTAAGTGGCTTTGGCCGCGACCACATCCCGTTCGAAAAAGTTCGGCAGGCGTGCCACCTCGTGCCACTCACCGGCGTATTGCTTCGCATGGAAGTTGCTTACGGTCGCCAGGCTGTCACCCGCGCGTTTGTTACCCGCGCAGGAAATGATCAACGATGAAGTGGTGGCCAGAGCGATTAGGCAGGCGTATTTGGAAATTTTTTTCATGGTAATGGTTAGACTTCTGCCAGTTGACCACTGTGTTTGCCCTCGCAGAATTCCTCGACGGCTTTGTCGCAGAAGGCAGGGAGGTCGTCGGGGTTCCGGCTGGTGACCAGACCTTCATCGACCACACACTCTTCGTCCACCCAGTTGGCTCCGGCGTTGATCAGGTCGGTTTTCACACTCGGCCATGAAGTGACTTTGCGGTCGCGGACCACATCTGCTTCGACCAAGAGCCAAGGGCCATGACAGATGGCGGCGACTGGTTTGTGTTGTTTGAAAAACTGGCGAACAAAGCTCACGGCATCATCGTTGACCCGCAGGGCGTCCGGGTTAAACACGCCACCGGGCAGCACCAGGCCGTCGTAATCATCGGCGCTGACTTGGTCGATGGTTCGGTCGACGCTGAAGCGGTCTTTCTTTTCATCGTGGTTCACCCCTTGGATTTCTCCCTCTTCCAGAGAGATCAATTCCACCGTGGCACCTGCGTTTTTCACCGCTTCCCACGGTTGAGTGAGTTCTACTTGTTCCACACCATCGGTGGCGAGGAAGGCTATTTTCTTGTTGTTGAGTTGGTTCGACATGTTGGTTGGATTGGGTTGTTGAATGAAATGCTGACTTTCAGCACTTCATCCTTACTCAAGCATATCGGTGGCCAGATCCTTCCACGCGTCGCATGGCAGATGCACAATCGTCGCTAAAGACCGTAGTTGCGGCATTGAGGCATTTCAATTTTCCTAACGTGTCAGGTAGGCATCGAGTTATCCCCCCTACTGGAGATGGCATAATGCGATGTTAGAAATGCCATCCTGCACGCTCTCGATATCAGCTTACAAGTCTCTCTCCGTTCATGAATTTGCAAAAAAACCACACTTCGCATCCAGCAAAGTGTGGCTTGTGTAATTGGATTCGCTAATGCCCAATTATTTACGACGGCGAAGCATCAAAGCCAGCCCCCCAAGACCCAGCAGAGCCGCAGAGGATGGCTCAGGAACCACTGTGCCCGAGACCAGGAAGCGGAAGTCTCGTGAACTACCTGTCATGTCAGGTGTGGATGTCGACGTGTCTGAGAACAGGATTCTATTCAACGCAGTCGGAGTCGCCAGATTGGCGTTGTTGGTTCCCTCATATTGGTTGAATTCCCCGTTGGTGCTTACCAACACAGCGAGCTGGGTATCCGCATCCACACGGATGGCACTACTGAACTCGAAGGTAATATACTCACTAGCCAAGGTCGTCAGTCCTCCGGTGCCAATGGTAAACGTTTCTTCGCCGAGAATCGATCCTCCAACAGCGCTGGCAAAGTTGGCGGCGGTGACGTTGCCCGATCCGACAGCGGTGTAATCCACACTGTAAACCCCTTGGTAATAGGGCGGTGCATCCCCGGCCTGAATGATGCTGACTGTGAACTCGAAACCTTCTGCCAGGGTGTTGGCATTGGTATCCAGAGTGATACTCGAGATATCAAACTGACTTCCTCCCAGAGAGGATTCCAGGCTAAAACCACTGCCTCGGGATCCTTGTGCCGCAGTGGAATTAATCTTGGTGGACACCTTGCTACCGACCATGTAGTCGAGCAAAACATCATCCGTAGGCTCAGTCGTTGACAACGAAATGGCAGCGGATACTTGAGCTCCTGATAGAGCAAGTGTCGCCATCATGAATGGTAATATTTGCGTGTGTGTTATCATTGTTTTTTTATTCGTATGACGACTGCGTCTTCTCCAATGAAAAGACGAAACAACAATCGATCATAGTTAACACCAACATAACCAGACGGTTAGACCGTGAAAATTCAGCAGAGGACTATTTATGTGCGGCAAATCAACTTGATGTTAAAAAATCTGCCCATCTCACAAAGCCTCATTTTTTCCATGATTCAGATTGTTCATTGTTCTGCTCACCCACCGCCTAACTTCCCACCGTAAACACAAAGTTCGTTAGTGGCCATCGATCGTATAGCTTGTGCCAAGTCCACTTACCTTTCTCACAAAACATAAAAAAGCCCCTATGCGATGTGCGCATAGGGGCTGATAAAGTAGGGATACTCGAAGGTTTTTAGTGTCGGTTACGACGCTTGACCTTAAGCTGAGCTGTGGACTTGGCGATCATGGCCTGCAATGCGGCGATATCGACGTCAGCTTCGTGCTCGGCATTTTCAAGAGCTTCCTTGGCACGCTCCATGGCTTTTTCCACGGCGGCCTCGTCGATGTCCTCACCGGCAAGGGCGAGGTCACAGAGGACAATGACTTTTTCCTGAGTCACCTCAACGAATCCTTCACCGACAGCGAGGACTTCCTCCTTGCCGTCTTTGAGGTAACGCAGTTCGCCGGGCTCCAAAGGAGTCACCAGGGCAGCGTGCAGTTCCAGAACGCCCATCTCACCCTCGGAAGAAGGCAGGTAGACGTTTTGCACGGTATCAGAGAAGATTTTTTTCTCCGGGGTGACGATATCGAGATGAAGCATGATTGAAGTCTGTTAGTATTTTGGTGTGTCGGATGTCAGTTTCAGTGTGCGAGCTCTGCTCGGTGGCATGACTGCTCACTAGCAAACTGCACACTGAGCAACTTAACTCGCGGATGTTTCGACAGTGTCGATGGAGCCCTTCATGTAGAAGTTACCCTCAGGCACGGAGTCGTGTGTGCCGTCGAGAATTTCGGCGAAGCCTTTGACGGTGTCCTCAACGGTGCAGAGCACACCAGGAACGTTGGTGAAGACCTCGGCCACGTGGAATGGCTGGGTGAGGAAACGCTGAATCTTACGAGCGCGGAACACGGTGAGCTTATCCTCATCGGAAAGTTCGTCCATACCGAGAATGGCGATGATGTCCTGCAGATCCTTGTAGCGCTGGAGAGTCAACTGAACGCCACGGGCGACGCGGTAGTGCTCTTCGCCAACCACTTCAGGGGCAAGTGCCTTGGAGTTGGATGCCAGTGGATCAACCGCTGGGAAGAGAGCCTGCTCAGCGAGCGAACGCTCAAGCACCACAGTGGCGTCGAGGTGAGCGAAGGTGTTGGCAGGAGCTGGGTCAGTCAAGTCATCCGCAGGAACGTAAACGGCCTGGATGGAAGTGATGGAGCCTTTGGTGGTGGAGGTAATACGCTCCTGAAGGCCGGCCATTTCCTCGGCGAGTGTTGGCTGGTAACCCACAGCGGAAGGTGTGCGGCCAAGAAGGGCGGACACCTCGGAACCGGCTTGGGAGAAACGGAAAACGTTATCCACAAAGAGCAGAACGTCCTGTCCGGATTCGTCACGGAAGTTTTCAGCCATGGCGAGAGCGGACAGTGCCACACGGAGACGGGCGCCTGGAGGCTCGTTCATCTGACCGTAGCAAAGTGCCACCTTGGATCCGTCCTTGAGGATTGGGTTGCCTTTTTCATCGAGCTTGGGATGACCGTTGTCGTCCTGCTCAACGGCGATAACGCCGGATTCGATCATTTCCCAGTAAAGGTCATTACCCTCACGAGTCCGCTCACCCACACCGGCGAAGACGGAGTAACCACCGTGTGCCTTCGCAATGTTGTTGATGAGCTCCATGATAACCACGGTCTTACCCACACCAGCACCACCGAACATACCGCCTTTACCACCTTTGATCAGTGGGCAGATGAGGTCGATCACCTTAATTCCGGTAACCAGAATTTCTGTGGTAGCGGACTGCTCAGTCAGGGAAGGAGCGGCGCGGTGAATAGGGGCGCGTTGGTCAGGGTTGGGAAGTGGCACGTTTTCGTCCACGATGTCACCAGTGACGTTGAAAATACGACCGAGAACCTGCTCGCCAACTGGGACCGAGATAGCAGCGCCGGTGTCAGTGAGGGTCATGCCACGCTTAAGGCCGTCCGTGGTGCTCATGGCCACAGCGCGAACCCAGCCGTCACCGAGGTGCTGCTGCACTTCGAGCACAAGCTTGGTTTTTTGGCCGAAGAGATCGTAGCTCAGCTCGAGGGCGTTGTAGATGTCTGGGAGCTTGTCAGCTTTTGAGAAGTCGGCATCGACGACGGCGCCGATGATCTGGACGATGGTTCCTTGGTTGGACATGGTGGTGTTTAGTTTGAAGTTGTTTGTTTTTGAAAATGAAGCGGTTGTTGGGAAATGGAGTGAGTGGCTGGCGGATTGAATTAACCCGCGCGGGCGGCATTACTCCATGGCTTTCATGGCGGTGGTGATCTCCAGAAGCTCGGCAGTAATCGCAGCCTGACGGAGTTTGTTATACTCAAGGGTGAGGTCCTTGATCATGTTCTTCGCGTTGTCCGTGGCGGACTTCATTGCTACCATACGAGCGGAGTGCTCGGAGGCGCGGGCTTCTACCAGCATCTGGTAGACCTGGAAGTTGATGTAAAGCGGCAACAGCTTATCGAGCACGCCTTCGGCGTTAGGCTCGAAGAGGTAGTCTTTGCCGAGGGCTGTTTCCTTGTCAGTTTCCTTGGCGTCACCGGTTCCGACACCTTCGTAGGCGCGTTTTTCAGCCAGAGTGTCTGCCTCGATCGGCAGCAGCTGGCTTACCCATGGCTCTTGGCGCAGGGTGGAGACGAAGTTGTTGAAGGCCACGCTGATGCGATCGTAGTCGCCGGCGAGGAATTTCTCGGTGACGAACTTGGCGATCGGTTTGGCATCGTTGAACGGAACCGGATCACCCACATGCCAATCGGCGATGAGGTTCCCATCGGCTTTGGCAATCTGCATGCGCAGCTTGCGGCCGACGGTGATGTAATCGGTGTCTTCCCCAGCGGATGAACGGACCTTCTTGAGAAGGTTGGTGTTCAGGCCTCCGCAGAGTCCCTTATCGGTGGAGATGACGAGCATCAGCTCCTTACCGCCTTCGCGCTTTTCGAGCAGCGGGTGGGATTCCTCGTCGGTGTTGTCCTTGAGGTTGGTCAACACCTGATTGAGGGAGTCCGCATATTCACGCCCGGCCACTGCCTGGTCCTGGGCTTTTTTCATCTTCGCCGCAGCGACAAGCTCCATCGCCTTGGTGATCTGCGAGGTGTTCTTGACCGACTTAATGCGGCGGCGGATGTCACGTAGGTTAGCCATGTGTTCTGTGGGCGGTAGTCAGTGGACGGTGGGCGGTGATGTCAGCTGGGCTGACTTACTTCCAAGAGCTCTTGAAGTCTTCGACGGCTGTCTTGAGACCTTCGAGAACGGAGTCGGTGAGGGCTTTTTCGTTGGCGATTTCCTGAAGGACATCGGACTTGCGCTCTTCCATGTAGGTTTCGAGTGCGTCCTGGCATTCTTTCACGCGCTCAACTTCAACATCGTCGAAGTAGCCGTTCTGCATGGACCAGAGCACTGCCACTTCCATGGCCATTGACTTAGGTGAGTATTGGTTCTGCTTGAAGAGCTCAACGATGCGAGCACCGCGATCGAGTTTCTTCTTGGTGCCTTCGTCGAGGTCGGAGCCGAACTGGGCGAACGCCTGAAGTTCGCGGAACTGGGCGAGGTCGAGCTTGGTTGTTCCTGCCACCTTCTTGATCGCCTTGGTCTGCGCTGCGGAACCCACACGGGATACAGAGAGACCCACGGAGATCGCTGGGCGGATACCTTGGTAGAAAAGGTCGGTTTCGAGGAAGATCTGACCATCGGTGATGGAAATCACGTTGGTAGGAATGTATGCGGAAACGTCACCAGCCTGAGTTTCAATGATCGGCAGGGCGGTGATGGAACCTCCACCCATGGCGTCGGAAAGACGGGCGGAGCGCTCAAGCAGGCGGGAGTGCAGGTAGAAAACGTCACCAGGGTAAGCTTCACGACCTGAAGGGCGGCGAAGAACGAGGGACACCTGACGGTATGCCACGGCTTGCTTGGAGAGATCATCATAAACGATGAGCACGTCCTCGCCTTGGTCCATGAGGTATTCGGCCATTGAGCAACCTGCGTATGGAGCCAGGAACTGGCTGGCAGCAGAGTCGGAGGCGGATGCCACAACGACGATGGTGTTATCCAGAGCACCGGCGTCCTCAAGGGTCTTCACGGTGCGGGTAACGTTGGAGAGTTTCTGACCGATGGCAACGTAGACGCAGCGCACTGGCTTGTGACCTTCCATGCGGCCTTCAGCGGCTTCGCGGTTCTGGTTGGCCTGGGAAATGATGGTGTCCACGGCAATGGTGGTCTTACCGGTGGAACGGTCACCAATGATCAGCTCACGCTGACCACGACCGATTGGGATCATGGCGTCGATGGATGCGATACCGGTCTGAAGTGGCACGGAAACCGACTTACGTTTAATGATGCCGGGAGCGATTTTCTCAACAGGATACTGATCAGCAGCATCGAGTTCGCCTTTGCCGTCAACTGGGTTACCAAGGGTATCGACTACGCGACCGAGCAGGCCGTTGCCGACAGGAACGGAGAGGAGCTTACCGGTGGTGCGGCACTCGTCACCTTCTTTGATGTGGAGACCGTCACCGAGGAACACGACACCGACTTCGCCTTCCTCAAGGTTGAGGGCGAGACCAGTGAGGCCGCCGGGGAATTCGATCATCTCGTTCAGCTGGACGTCGCTGAGGCCTTCGACTTTGGCCACACCGTCACCGGTCTCACGGACGATGCCGACGTTGCTTTTTTCAACTGTCGAAGAGACGTTGGCGATTTGTTGTTCAAGTTCCTGGAGGATGCTGCTCATGGCTTTGTTAGTTTGAAGTTATCAGATTGAAGTTTTTGAAGTTGCTTAGAAGGTGTTCACGAGGCGGTCGAGACGTGACTTGACGGAGCCGTCGAGAACATCATCACCGATGCGGATGCGAACCCCACCGAGAAGCTCGGGGGTGGTTTTGTAGGAGTAAGTCAGACCTTCGCCGTAACGATCGGCGAGGCTTTTCTCGACGCGCACGCGGCTGGCGGTGTCGAGATCCGCGGCGCTCTCGACGAGCGCTTGGCGGCTTTCTGCATCGATCCGGATCAGACGGTGCAGTGAGTGAAGGATCGCGCGGTAGTCACGTGGCTTTCTTTCCACGATCAGAGCGATGGCGGAGCGCATCTTGGCCTCATCCACTCGTCCATCGGGAGAGCAGAGGCGGAAAATCCGGCTGGCGGTGCGGGCGGCGTCCTTGGAAACTTTCATGAATTCAGTGGTCGGTAGAAAGTGGGTAGTCAGCAGGGATTAGCCTTCCACCGTGGCGAGCGCTTCTTCGTTGATGCGCTTCTGGTCGTCGTCGGTAAGAACCTTGCCGGTGACGGTGGCGGTGGTGGCGGTGACCAGGCGACCGAATTCCTGCTTGAGCTCGGCCTGCATGGCGCTGCGCTCAGCTTTGGCGGCTTCTTCGGCTTTCGCGAGAATGGTTTGAGCGGAGGCGATGGCTTCCTGAGCCTTCTTCTCGGAGATGGCGGCGGCGCTTTCCTTGGCCTCGGTGATCAGGCGTTGGGCATCGGCATTGGCGGCATCGATGGCTTCCTGAGTTTGCTTCTCGCTATCGGCGAGTTGCTGCTCGATGCGTTTGAGCTTCTCTTCGCCCTCGGCGATGCGGTTTTTACGCTGCTCAAGCATGGCCTGGATGGGACCGAAGGCGAACTTCTTGAGCACCAGGATCACAATAATGAAGTTAACGAGCTGAGCGATGAGATACGGCCAAGCCACTCCGAAAGTCTCGAGGAGTCCGGACTTGCCTGTTTCGGCTGCTGCTAAATACAAGGGAGACATGATATTGTGATGTATGTTTGAAAAAAGAACGTCCTACGTGGACGGAAGAGTGAGGGCCTGAGAAAGTGAAAGGTGAGTGCTGCGGAAACCGATGATCTCCGCAGCACCCGGTAATTGGGTTGCGCTCGGCGGATTAACCGTAGTTAACAGCGAATGCGGAGAGGATGAAGATACCCTCGATAAGCGCGGCAAGAATGATGGAGATGGTCAGAACTGGAGTCGCTGCACCGGGGTTACGGCCAGTTGCTTCAGCTGCTTTGGATCCGAGGATTCCGATTCCGATTCCGCCAGCGAGTGCTGCGAGCGCGACTGCGAATGCTTTAGTAAATACCATGATATTAGTTGGTTTGGTGTTGGTTATTTGGTTTGGTGTTTTCGGTAGCCCCCACTGTTTGCCTATGGTCTGACTGCCAAAAGTTGGAAAATTGTTTAGTGTGCGTGCTCTTCGTCGTGGTGATCATCGTGGTCACCGTGATCGCAGATCAACTTCAGGAAGACGGCACTCAGCAGAGTGAACACCAGGGCCTGAATGAGGCCGACCAGCAGCTCCATGAAGTAGAAGGGCAGCGCAGGAAGGAAAGCGAGGTATTCAGGCACGAGGGCCATGAGGCCGCCGAGCGTCTGCTCACCACCGTAGATGTTACCGAAGAGACGGAAACTGAGGGCCACTGGGCGAATGGCGATGGAGATCACCTCAAGGATACCGACCATGAAGAAGATCACCACCATACCGACGAGCATGGCACCTTTGAAGTCGCCTTTGGGGGCGAAGATGTGAGCCAAGAAGTTCTTGGCACCATTCTCAGTGAAGGCCCAGTAGAACCAGAGCAGCGCGAAGGTGAAGGACATGGCACCGGTCATATTAAGGTCGGCATTACCACCGCGGAGAAGACCCTGCACGTGACCAGCGGCATCAACGTAGGTGATGGTGCCGACGCCGGGAAGGAGTGCAAGGTAGTTGACGATCAAAATCAGCAGGAAGGTGCCGCCGAAGAACCAGAAAGTGCGTTTCACCAGGTGATCACCGAGGATGCTGCCGAAGAAATTGTAAAGGCTCTCAATCAGCCACTCAGCGAAGTTCTGGAAGCCTGTGGGAACGATATCCATCTTGCCGGTTGCTGCTTTGCAGAACAGGAAAATAAGAGCCGCACCCATCCAGACCATAATCATGGAGTTGGTGACCCAGAAAAACGGAGTCCCTTCAAATGGAGAGTGAGGATAAAGCGGGAGCTGGTGACCAGCCGCCGCAGAAGCAGCCCCTGAGAAGAGGAACAAGAAGATTGCGGGTAAGAAAACGCGCGCTGAGAGAAATCTAGCCATGGAATCGGTGCCAATTCATTAACCGGCGCGCGGTCTTTATCGTGCCAGCGAATGCCGCGCAAGACTATTTGTGAAATATTTCACAAACTATTGCGTGCCTGAGGTAAGTCATTGGAAAAAAAGCAGATACTTTGTGACGGGCATGTCACTGCGCAAGCCCAGTAAGAGCCCGCATTCGCTCACTTTTCATCATGGATTTTCACAAAATAAACCATGTTTTAATATATCCGCACGATATTCTCCTCCACCCCGTAATCGGCGATTTTTTCGAAACACCCAGACCCCAGCGCCTGCTCGATCAAATCTTCCGCCGAGAGACAGGATCGACCGCTGTGTTGGCGTAGCTCGAAACGGACCGGACCGATGCCGTGATAGCCCCGATAAACCACCTCCGTGCAGGCCAGTCGATCCGCCTTGCGAAAATCGAAGACAAAGTCATACAGCTTCCCCTCATGACTCATCGCCCTGGTCAGCGCCTCGGCACATTCTGCCTGCGCCAGCTTCGGCCTGAGCACCATGAAGGCGTCCACCTGCAGTGTATCCTCGAAGGCACGAAAGAGCACTCCGTCTTTTTTAGCCTCTAAAAAGCGGACCAGCTCCAGACAGCGGGAATCGTCCGCAGGGGTCGGCACTCCGAGTAAGCCCCGCTCCTCGGCACTGCCTATATAAAGTGCCGCATGGGGCCAAAATCCCGGCAGGAAGAGGTTGCTGAGAGCATCGTCGTGACGGGTGACAAAGACATCGCCGGGACGCAACAGCGCGGAAATGGTTGCCATTACCTCGGCGGTCACCCGTTTCAGCTGACCCGGCGACCGCTGAGGCGCATCGGCCGCCAAGACACCAAAGGGCTGCCGCAGCTCGGCCACCGCACTGCCACTGAGCTTGAGCAGGTGGAACATCACTTTCTTGTATCCGGACACGTGACGGCGTTTGAACGAGTGCAGTCGGTAATCCCACTTCCGCTTCAAGTAGTCGCGCTTGCGGTATTGTAAAAATGGCTCCTCAATTTTAAGCACAGCCACCAGCTCCCCGATCACCGGGTCGGCCTCATGGACGGCAATATCCTCGCGGTGCACTTCGTAAAACATCAGCGCCTCGTGAAAACGCCACATCCTTCTGGACGCCACCAGGTTCTTGTAAATCCGCGTGTAGCTCTTCACCGGTATGCCGAAGCGTGGTTCCGGCTCATCGAGCTTCTTCCACACCACCGGACGCTCCGCTGCCAGATCGACAATGAACTTTGCCGAGCGCACCAGCATCGTGGCCGCCGCGAACCCCACCACAAATGCCTGCAGTCGCTTTTCCCAGACCAGCTCCGCATCGTCCGACAACTCTCCCAAACGATCGAAGATCGGCTGGATCGAATCCACCGTTTCCAACAATGCGGCGCGCACTGTTAGATAGCGTGAGAACACAGCGCGGATCCGCTCGTCTTCGTCCGGGAGAAAGTAGCCACGAGCCTCCGCCGCGGCGGCATCAGCGAGCTCGCTAGCCATCTCATCGCGCTGCGGCATCGCCGGCGCGATCGACCTAACAGACCTGGCCGCTGTTTGTATCATCCGCGAGACATCGGACAGGGTATCCTCACTCATTTCTGCATTTTGCTCACATATCTTCACCAGCGTCAACCCGCCAAAGTAGAGGCAACTCTTCACACCTAACAGAATCTAACAATTATATATATCGTAACCATGGGCATTTGCGCGTCATCATATCCCTTCTTCGCGAAGCAAAAAAACGCCGCAAGTCAAGCCCCAGCGAAGGAAAATAGACGATTATTTAACTTTACAGAATGAATGCCCAGTGCGAAAAAAACATCGTTATGAACAAATCCGAACTCGTCGAAGCAATTCAGAAATCCCTTGGTAAAGACGCAACCAAACGTTGTGCAGAAGAATCACTTGCAGCCGTTCTCGACTGCATCGCCAAGGGTGTGAAGAAAGACGGCAAAGTCCAACTCATTGGCTTTGGCACTTTTGAAGTCAAGAAGCGTGCAGCTCGCATGGGCCGCAACCCTAAAACTGGCGAAGCCATGAAAATCAAGGCCTCCAAGACCGTTGGTTTCAAGGCTTCTTCCAGCCTCAAAGGTTCCCTCTAAGGTTTCCTACTGAATCAGTTAACATCAACCCACGTCACTGCAAAGTGCCGTGGGTTTTTTGTGCCCTGACGCTTGATCCAGATCGACTTAGCGATCGGAGCCCTCATCTTTATCCGCATCCTGGTCAGATTTCTCATTCGAGCCCTCATCCCAGTCGCTCTCCGGCTTCACAACCTTGCCGTAGCGCAGCGAGAAGAAACAGACAGCTGCGAGAGCGACGGCATTTTCGTAGCGCTCAAGAGCGCAGGCCATACCGAGTGCCCCAGTCAGCCAGATAGCCGCCGCCGTGGTCATGCCGTGGACTTTTTTCGATTGTTTCAAAATCACCCCGCCCCCGAGGAATCCGAGACCTGTGATAACCCCATTGTAGGCACGCGAAAAAACTTCATTACTCCCCGAGGAATCCACCCCCACAGCCATCAGCACAAAGGCGCATGAGGAGACGGCCACCAAGGGGAAGGTGCGCACACCGGCTGAACGTGCTGCCTTTTCCCGGTCCCAGCCAATCGGTAGAGAGAGTAGGTAGGCGATGCCCATGATGCTTAGATTCCGCACTACGCTGGATGGATCAAAGTCCGGCATCCATGCCAAGTCCATGGCAGTTAAAGTAGCCTGCTCGAGAGATGGATTAGGCCACGTCATCGCATAATTCTTCCGTTTCTTCGTCGGAGTTGCACGACTGGTAAGGCTGCGTGGTGAGCGGCTCCTTAAAGGTTAGCGTTCTGTATGGGAACGGGATTTCAATACCGGCGTCATCGAGCGCTTTTTTGATCTTCAACACCGCTTCTGCCTTCGCTTCGCGCTGCTGCATGGGCGAGGAACCAGCCCAGAAGAGCACCTCGAAATCGATGCTGCTGCTGCCAAATTCCGTCGGTAACACCTTGACCGGCTGGTTATGGTCGAGCTGTTCTAGGCCCTCCACCGTTTTCAAAATCACCGACTGAGCCTCAGCAACGTCGGTATCGTAGGAAACGCCCACCGTCATTTCCACCCGGCGCAGCTTGTCGTAAGTCAGCACCTCGACTGGTTCAGTCACCAGCTTTGAATTGGGCACGATGATCAGTTCGCCTGAAGTGTCGCGGATTTGGGTATGGCGCAGTTCGATGCTTTTTACCCGACCTGCAATGTCACCACACTCGATCATATCGCCTTCCTCGAAAGGGAACTTCCACAGCAGCATCACGCCGGCGAAGAAGTTCTGGAAGATATCTTTGAAGGCCAGACCCACCGCCACTGAAACCAAACCGGCAGCGCCGAGAGCCTTCGAGGGAGTTAAGCCGGGGAAAACCACCATCGCCGCAGCAACGATACCGATGATCCAGACTCCCGTTTTAGCCAAACGTGCCAGCAATTGCACCAAGGAGTCGCGAAAAGAAAACTTCCCCAGTGTCGAGTTCATCACCTTGCTCACCATTGAGGCGACAAACCAGGTGAGGATAAGCACGAAGACCGCACCCACCAGAAACGGGACACGCTCCAAGGTTCCCTGCCAAATACTGGTCAGGGACTTCATGATAACTTCTTGGGCTTCGGACATGGTAGCGGGGGCTAATTGTTAGGAAAAGGGTCGCGGCTGGCACGGCAATCTATGTGCCAGCCGCGTGTTCGTTTTGTGTGTGGTGTGTGTGTGTTGTGTAACGAAAAGTGGTTGGGAGACTTTCTAGCGGGAGCCTCTGGCGACATGACCGAGAGCTGACAGGAGAAAGAGAGCGAGAAAGACAAAGAAGCTGATTTGAGCTGTCCCCATAGCCGACCCGGCCAAGCCCCCAAACCCAAGGACGGCGGCGATGTAGGCGAACACGAGACTAGTCACAGCAAAGTGAAACATGAATGAGTTAGGCGTAATCGTTAGATACTCGAAAGGACGGTGAGTTATACAAATTGAGTTAATAGGTGAGGCAATGCTTCTCCTCCTCAGACATTCTTCCGGCAGCCACCTCGCGGTCTTCGATCTCACGCAGGATGCCGGTGAATTCGCGGCGGTGCATTTCTTCATCAGCTAACAATCTCACCGCCAGGTCCTGGGTCGCCGGGTCAGCACCTTCGGCCATTTCCGCGAGCAGACGGTAGTGTTGAATGGCAGACTCTTCGGCGGTCACCACGCCGCGCACCACATAATCGATGCCGGATTGCTCCTGCGACGGCTGCAAGTAGCGTTGGTTCTTGTTCAGCTGCATGCTGCCGGGAACCACACCGCCGAGGACGTAAATGCGTTCGGCGAGCAGGCGGGCATGAGCGAGTTCAACCTGCACATCTTTCGCCAGCATCTCCTTGATTGTCTGGGCATGCAGCCCATCAAGATTGACCGACCAGCTGAGGTAATTTTCCGCCGTTTCCAGCTCGGCTGAATAGGCCGTCTGCAGCAGATCGATTAGCTTTTCTCTCAGTTCTTGGGTCATGGTCGTCATACCCCACCCTCTTTGCAGGCGACATACCAAGGCAGTGTTGAGATCCAGAACAACTCTTGAATGTCCTGTAAAATCAAAGAGTTTCGATCTTCCACCCCCGAGTGATCACTGGTCGCCTACGTGCTCAAATGATGCAAAATGCACGGTCATCACTTTTCTGGAGGTTGCATTTTACCACCATGTCGTGCATGCCAGCGGCGAGATCCGACTGATCAACGGCTCGGTATTTTTCATGTTGGCTTGTGCCTAGCTTGGCACTAGTTTGCAGGCATGCTTGCTGCCATTGGCCGACCACTGTTAGGTTTTATCAATTACCTGGGCGAGCTTGCCGAGTTGACTCGGCAGATCATCGAATCCTTGCTGTTAGGAAAACAACGTTGGCGCCTGATGATCGATCAGCTGGTGGAGATCGGATTCAGATCGCAGCCGGTGGTCATCATCACCGGAGCATTTGTGGGTGCCGTGCTGGCGGCGCAGGGGCTGTTTCAGCTTAGCGGATTAAAAATGGAGTCTATGGGCGGCGCCCTGGTCAGTGTGGGCATGTTGCGCGAGCTCGGCCCCACCCTGACCGGCATCATGCTCGCCGGGCGGGTCGGAGCATCGATGTCAGCAGAGATCGGCACCATGAAAGTCACCGAGCAGATTGACGCCCTGCGCTCGATGAGCGTGCACCCGATCGATTACCTGGTCACCCCGCGCCTGATTGCCATGATCGTTTCGGTGCCCCTTCTGATCACCGAGGCCGCCGCTTTCGGCATTGCTGCCAGCTGGGTGGTGGGCACCCAAACCTTCGGTGTGTCCGAGGCATGGTGGTCGCTGCACACGCGGGAGCACACCGATCTGGCCGACATTTACATCGCACTGATCAAGGGCTCCGTCTTCGGCGTGCTGATCGTGCTGATCTCCTGTCATCAGGGACTCAAGGCCTCGCACGGTGCCGTAGGCGTCGGCCAGGGCACCACACGGGCAATGGTCTTTTCCTCGCTGGCCATTCTGATTTTCAACTTCTTCCTGACCATGCTGATGAACATCTTCTTCCCCATCGGCCTGGCGGGGTGATGCCGGCTACGGCTTGGCAAACATGACCAGGGTTTTCCGGGTGCGTTTCATCATCGAGCTCCAGCTGGCGGCTTGCTCGGATCGTCGCACTTTCAGCTCAAGAGGGATCGACTCTGGCCACTGCGCCAGCAACTGAGCGAACCGGTTCCGTGAGTTCTCCGAGGCTAGCCGAATACCGGCACAGACGTCAACGACATCACCCGGAAGTAGGCCGGCACGATCCGCCGGACTGCCTTTTTGCACACGATCGATCATCGGAATGGAGCTGATCTTGTCTTTTTGGAAAAAAAGATACCAGGTAATCGTGGCACCGTGAACTGCAGATGCCGACTGCGACTCTCCGATCTCCTTGACCTTTTCAAGCGCCCTCTTGGCACTGGCATACTGATTATCGTCACCAGAGAACTTGGCCAGCACCAGCGCCTCTTTCAGTTCCTTTGCATGTTTGAGAGAAGTCAGTGCAAACAACTTTTGCTCACTCGCACTGAACTCTTTGCCAGCCAGGAGTAGGGACGCCACCTTGGCCACATTAGGAATCTGTTTGGGGGCCGATTTCGGATTCGCTAGCAACTGAGTGCTCAATACCATCACGCAGGCAACAATCTGGAAGGATAAATTTTTCATCATCAAATACTATGTGTTTATTCGGCAAAACGGGCATCGGCTGGAATGTCCCCTGCTTTTTTGAGCATCTCAAAGGCCTCGCGGCGGTATTTTTCAGACATGGGATATCCCAGCTCGACCAATCGTCGGTATTCCTTGCTCTCCTTTTCAGAGAATTGCTCGGCCTTCTTAACGAGCTTTTCAGCGTAATCGATCACCCATTGGTTCTCGCTCTTCCGATAATTTTTCAAATAGCACTGCGCCGCGGCCGCCCCACGCACGAGATCATAACAAGGGTATTTTTCATCCTCCGCACAAAGCCAAAACACATAATAGAGCGCATCACTCGAACGATTGGAGAGATAGTAAAGGTTGGCAAAACCGAGATCAGCTTCCGCCTTGGGTGCTCTTTTGTGGATGTATCTGTCCACTCGCAAGAGGCCAAGTTCGTCATGAGCGACGTAGAAACCATTTGCTATCAGCCCCTTTAACAATTTCTCCGCCAAGGGGTGGTTTTTCTTACCCCCACGAGCCATCTGGGTCGCATAGGTGTATACAACCCGATTTTCACGGATGCCGGCATCGTAGGCATACCTCGCAGCTCGGCGTGCCGTTGGCACATTGCTTTTAACTAATGTTCGCCTCTTCCCCTCATGATAATCCCTATACCCATAACCCATCCATTTAGTCAGAACCCTCACTGCATCAAGGTTTCCTAGATTGGCGGCACGAACTTGTAACATCACGCCCTTATGCTTGTCTCCTCCGGGAAGCTCTAGCTCTTCCCAACTGCGGCGAAACATCGCGTTAGGATGATTTAGCTCAACTCCCTCTTGCAGCATCGCTCTAGCCTCGGCAATGAGCTTGGGAGTCAAGATTGCTTCATAGCCGCGGCTTTCTCCCGAGTGATGGAGGTAGGAAATTGACATTGCACTGAAGACATCTCTCGACGCCCTGAAGGCCTTGACACGGTAACGGTAGCTCTCACGCCGATCCATTTTCGCATAATCGTCCTCCAACAACAAATTTGCCCTGGCTCCCAATGCCCTGATGGCACCTTTAGCATCCGCTTGATCGAGAAGCTTTTCGATCTCTGCACATTTTGTAGCATCCTCAGTGGGACTGTACGTTGCCACATCAACCATGGCGTCCGCCATCCCAAGCTCAACCAATCGCTCCCACTTCTTCATCGCCGCCGCCTCGTCCTGCTTGATGCCAGTGCCCAAATACTGACATTTTGCCTCCAAACGCATGCCCACCAGCGAGCCCGCCTGTGCCGCCTGTTTCGCCCGTTGATAGATCAACTTGGCGTCGTAGGGTAGCTGTAGCAAGCTCCTGCGCGCGCAGTAGGCCCACTCGGCCAAGGCATCAGGATCTTGTTTTTGCACCCCGGCTAACAACTCGTTCCGATCCCACAGTTTGCCATTCCAGGCGCCATCGGGGATGTTTGCCGCACTCAGCGGAGCGATTAAAAGACACCATATTACGAGCCATTTCATGCAACACAGCATGATCAAACAAAGCCACCCACGACAACATTTTTCTAACACCACATTTGGACAAAACCTCACCCCTTTGGCATCGTCCGACATCCACCTCGGTTGACATCCCAGCACTGCGATGGAATAATTTGCCACACCTGCGGCTCTTACGTTTCAAATCCAACAAGCCACATTATGAAATCGACCGCTCCACTCATCCGCCGCCTTTTCCTACTGATATTCAGTGCGGGAATCGCCTTCCACAGCCTGGCAGCCGACCCCAAGAAACCCATGTCCACATCCGAAGAACCACCCGCCCAGCCTGAGAAAAAAGTCACTAAGTCCGATGCCGATTGGAAAAAGGAACTGACACCGGAGCAATACCGCGTCGCCCGTCAATCAGGCACCGAGATGCCCAATGGCGAGGTTTATCAGCAATTCAAAAAACAAGGCAGCGGCACCTACTACTGCGTCGCTTGCAACGCCAAGCTGTTTTCCTCCAAGGAGAAATTCGACGCCCGCTGCGGCTGGCCATCATTCTATGATCCGGCCAATGCCAAGAACGTCAAAACCCTGATGGATCCCGACGGCATGCGTCTGGAAGTTCGCTGCAATGTCTGCGACGCCCACCTCGGCCACGTCTTCAGCGGAGAGGGATTCAACACCCCCACCGACAAACGTTACTGCATCAACGGCATCGTGCTGAAATTCGTGCCCGACCGTGCTACGGACGAAAAACCAGACAGCAAGACTAAGAAATAGTCGATTGCCGACGAACTCCTGACCCTTCTTTACCACCCCGTCACCTCTCCTCAGGTGACGGGGTGTTTTGCGTCGATCGCCAGGAGAAAGCCTCGATCACAAGCTCACCGACTCCTTTTGTGACGATTGATTCACATGATCTTCGGTTGACCGTCGGCTTATTGTTTGATATTTCCATAACCATGGAACTTAAAGAAGCCGCGGTCGCATTGTCAGCCCTCGCCCAGCCATCTCGTCTGGAAGTCTTCCGGCTACTGGTCACTCGTGGCGACGACGGCCTCTGTGCCGGCGACCTTTCCAAGCAGCTCGGCATCCCCAAGCCCACCCTCTCGTTTCACCTCAAGGAACTCAGCCACGCCGGACTGATC
This sequence comes from Oceaniferula flava, assembly GCF_016811075.1. Lineage (NCBI taxonomy): Bacteria > Pseudomonadati > Verrucomicrobiota > Verrucomicrobiia > Verrucomicrobiales > Verrucomicrobiaceae > Oceaniferula > Oceaniferula flava. The sequence continues at coordinate 150,531 of NZ_JAFBGL010000006.1, read as the reverse complement.
AACTCCGAACGCCAGGGCCGCTCGATCATTTATAGCCTGAATGTCACCGGAATGAGCTCGCTGATGAGCTTCCTCACCGAAGACTGCTGCCAGGGAAAACCCGAACTCTGCTCACCCAATCAAGGATGCTGTTAGCCTCCGAAATTTTCACCTTCATCCAACAACCACTGAAACAATGAACATCGCAATCAACGGATTCGGCCGCATGGGTCGGCTCGGCTTTCGTGCCGGCTGGGACAACGACGCCTACACCATCAGCCACATCAACGAACTTCATGGCGGACCAGAAACCGCCGCCCATTTGTTAGAATACGACACGGTGCACGGTCGCTGGGACCGCGAGATCGGTTTTGGCGAGGACAGCATCAGCATCGACGGCCGAGAGGTTCGCTACGGCAATGCCAAGACGCCCGCCGAGATGGACCTCGAGGGCGTGGACATCGTCATCGACAGCACCGGAGTGCATAAATCCCCCGAAACGCTGCAACCTTACTTTGACGCCGGAGTCAAGAAAGTCATCGTCGCCGCCCCGGTGAAACAGGGCGCGCTGAACGTCGTCATGGGCTGCAATGACCATCTCTACAACCCGGCCGTGCACAACATCCTCACCGCCGCCTCCTGCACCACCAACTGCCTAGCTCCGGTGGTGAAAGTGATGCAGGAAAAAATTGGCATCAAACACGGCATGATCACCACCATGCACGATTTGACTAACACGCAGACCATTGTCGACGCCCCCCACAAGGATCTGCGCCGCGCCCGTTCCTGCGTCAACTCGCTGATCCCCACCACCACCGGCTCGGCGACCGCGATTACCATGATCTATCCGGAGCTGAAAGGAAAGCTGGATGGAGTTGCCGTGCGCGTGCCACTGCTGAACGCCTCGCTCACCGACTGTGTTTTCGAGATGGAAAAAGCCACCAGCGTCGAGGAAGTCAACGCCTTGCTCAAGGCCGCGTCCGAGAACGAACTGCAAGGCATCCTCGGCTACGAGGAAAAGCCACTGGTCTCCGCCGATTACACCAACGACGTCCGCTCCGGCATCGTCGATGCCCCCAGCACCATGGTCACCAACGGCACCCAGGTGAAAATCCTCGTCTGGTATGACAACGAAGTCGGCTACGCCAACCGCATGATGGAACTGACCGCCATGGTGGCTCGTTCGATCTAAGCGCGTATCTAGCGAATGGTGCGAATTTTTCCTGAGCACAATGAAACAGATACCCACCACGGAACACACTGAATCATCGGAACACGCTATAACAGCTTCCGTTTATTCCGTTCATTCTGTGGTTCTCAACTGAATAATCAACCTTCGTAAATTCGCGTGATTCGTCAGATTCGCGGTCCAAAATAATGAACAAAAAAAGCTACGCCATCGTCACCGCCTCCTACTGGGGATTCACCCTCACGGACGGCGCGCTGCGCATGCTAGTGCTGCTGCACTTCCATGCGCTCGGCTACTCGCCGGTCAGTCTTGCCTTCCTGTTTTTGCTCTACGAATTTTGCGGAGTTTTAACAAACTTGTTAGGAGGTTGGCTGGGCTCACGCACCGGGCTGAAGTTCACCCTTTATGCAGGGCTGACGCTACAAGTCATCGCGCTGGTCATGCTCTCGCTGATGAACCCCGGCTGGGCCACCGCGGTCTCGGTGAGCTACGTGATGGCCTCCCAGGCACTCTCAGGCATCGCCAAGGACCTCACCAAGATGAGCTCGAAAAGTGCGGTGAAACTGCTGGTGGCCGATCAATCGGGCGCCTTGTTCAAGTGGGTCTCGATTCTTACCGGTTCAAAAAATGCCCTGAAGGGGGTTGGCTTCCTGTTAGGTGGCGTGCTGCTGACCTGGCTTGGTTTCGACGGCGCGCTGTGGGCGATGGCTGGAGGTTTGGCCATCGTGCTCATCGCCGCGTTGCTGACACTCAAAGAAGACATGGGGAAAACCAAGCAGAAGGTGAAGTTCAATCAGCTGTTTTCCAAGAGCCGCGAGATCAACTGGCTCTCGGCGGCGCGACTGTTTCTCTTTGCCTCGCGTGACGTTTGGTTCGTCGTTGCCCTGCCGGTTTTTCTCAAAGAGAGTCTGGGCTGGAGTTTTAATCAGGTCGGCTCCTTCATGGCCGCCTGGGTCATCGGCTACGGTTTTGTTCAGGCGGCAGCGCCCAAGTTGGTGAGGAAATCCGATCCTAACCAAGCCGCCATCACCTGGGCCGGCATTCTAGCCGCTACCACGGCGGCACTGGCAGTGGCGATGGTGTTCGAGTTCCACCCGGTCGCATCCCTGCTCACCGGGCTGGGCTTGTTTGGCATCGTCTTCGCGGTTAACTCGGCGGTGCATTCCTACCTAATCCTCAACTTCACCGACGACGATCAGGTCGCGCTCAATGTGGGCTTTTACTACATGGGAAATGCTTGGGGCAGGCTGCTCGGCACCTTGCTTTCCGGGGTGATGTTTCTCGTTGGAGGCCTCTCTGCCTGTCTCTGGACCAGCGCCGCCCTAATTGTCATCGCCCTCGTCTGCTCGATCCCCTTGCGGCAAAAGTCGGCATGACAGTCATGCCGGCCGGTAGGGTTGCTTTGCCAAAGTAACCGGATCGAAGCCATCCACCTCGGCCTCACGATGAAGGGAGCAGTGGCTTCGGGGTCGATTTTTCCAGACCCAGACGCCAATGGCACCGTCCGGCGGCATGAGGCCATGCCGCCCTACCAACTAACAATCAGCCTCACCGCCACACTTGTTCATCGCTTCTCCCTGATCACCCTGATGGGTCGCAGACAATTCCGAACCAATAACGCATGTCTCACCAGCGCAGTCGGTAGGGTTGCTTTGCCAAAGCAACCGGATCGAAGCCATCCACCTTGGCCTCACGATGAAGGGAGCAGTGGCTTCGGGGTCGATTTTCCAGACCTAGACATCAACGGTGCCGTCCGGCGGCATGAGGCCATGCCGCCCTACCAACTAACAATCAGCCTCACCGCCACACTTCTTCATAGCTTCTCTCTGGTCACCCTGAAGGAACGCAGACGATTCCGAACCAATAACGCATGTCTCACCAGCGCAGTCGGTAGGGTTGCTTTGCCAAAGCAATCGGATCGAAGCCATCCACCTTGGTTTCACGATAAAGGGGTCAGTGGCTTCGGGGTCGATTTTTCCAGACCGAGACATCAACGGCGCCGTCCGGCGGCATGAGGCCATGCCGCCCTACCGGATGACGAACAGCGTCACTGGCAACCCCAGTCACCAGGCACAAAAAAACACCCGCGAAGGGTGTTAAATGGAGCGGGTAGCGAGAATCGAACTCGCATGATCAGCTTGGAAGGCTGGAGCTTTACCATTAAGCTATACCCGCTTGTTGTGGCCTCACGTCGTGCGGCACGGGCGTTAATTAGTAAAGTGATCCGCACTTGGCAACATCAAAAATCAGGCTGGGAAAAAAATGTCACCCGCTCGCCACTCACCGGATGAGTGAAGCTGAGCTCACAGGCGTGGAGCTTCATCTGCCCCGGCCCTGTGCCGCTGCCGTAAAAAGGATCGCCCACGATCGGGATCCCCAGGCCTTTTTCATGCGCGGCGTGCAGGCGCAGTTGGTGGGTCCTACCGGTCACCGGGCTGAAGGCCACCCGTGTGAAGCCGCCTTCGACAGCGATTTTCCGCCAGTGGGTCGTGCCCATTTTGCCGTGCACTTCATCGTAAATTTGAAACGGCCGATTCTCCACATCCAGCCGGAAGGGAAGCTCGATGGTGCCGCATTCCTTCTCCAAGACTCCTTCTAACAACGCATGATAGAGTTTCTCGGTCTCGCGCTGCTGGAACTGGCGCGAAAGCTCCCGGTGCGCCTCGGCGGTCCGTGACACCACCATCAGCCCGGAGGTGTCCATGTCCAGTCGGTGCGCCGCCGGTTGTTCGATGCAGCCGGGAAACATCTGCTTCACTCGGTGGGTCACACTGTCGATCTTATCCGGCCCCCTGCCCGGCACGGAGAGCATGCCACTGACTTTGTTCACCACCACAAAGGCATCGTCGGTGTGGAGGATTTCAAGCAATGGGGCATCGGTCATGGCGGCCTCACTGGAAGTTGAATTACTGACGCTGTCAAGCATGCTCAGGATTTCAACAACTCGTCACTTGCTGGAGTCCCATATCTGTGTGAGATTACCCTACTATGAAAGAAGACCTCATTCACCTCTGCGAAGATCTGGAAAACAACTTCGACCAGAAACTCGTGAACTACGACGAACGCCTGGAACGTCTGGAAAAAGAGATTTCCGATCGCATTGAAAACCTCAGCGGAAAATACCCCAACGACGATGATGTCGTCGAGCTGTCCCAGCTAACCATTGGCCTGCGTCGCACGCGCCGACTGCTGCGCGGCAAGCTCGAAGCCATTCGCCACGACAGCGACGACCTCGTGAATGAACTCAACTCCGAGCTCAAAGAGCGGATGCCGGGGATTCGTAAAAGCATCGAAGACAGCGACACCTACGAGCAGGCGGTGCTGGAAATCCAGAGGGAGTCACACACCGGGTCGAAAAAACTCGGCGATTTCTTCCGTGGCCTGCTGATGTGGCGCGAGACACCCGAAGAACACCTGGCCAAGAAAAGCTCCGACCGATTGTAATCGCTCCACATGCTGGCAAAGATCAGCATTGCCCGATCGTGTCCCAGGCCTCAGCTTGGCGTCATGAACGACCAGCTAGCCCGCGCTTTTGAATTATTTGATCGAGCTAACGCCCAAGACCCCAACTCCATCATCGTCGATGGCGAACAGCGACCGAAGGAGCTTGTTTTTGCCGAGCGCCTGACCGAGGCGGTCATGGATCTCGATCCAGACGCCAGCGAAGCACTGCAGCTGGCGTCCCGCTGCCAGCACATCCGCCGCTGGGAAGTGCCGCGCGACACCCAGCCGATGGGGCGCACCGGCTACCTCAAGTGGCGGAAGGGCTTGCAGAAATTCCACGCGGAAACGTCCGCGGCCATTCTCCGTGAGGTCGGTTACCCGGAAGAGGTCATTGAGCGGGTGCAATCGCTCAATCAGAAGAAAAACCTGAAAACGGATGCCGATTGTCAAACGCTCGAGGACGCACTCTGCCTGGTCTTTCTCGAGCACCAGTTCGACGACCTCATCGCCGACACCGAGGAAGAAAAAATGATCCGCATCGTGCAGAAAACCTGGGCGAAGATGAGCCCGCGCGGTCACGAGGCGGCGCAGGAACTTGATTACTCGCCAGAGGCGGCCGAGCTGCTGACCAAGGCGCTCGCCTGAGCTGCTGCACGATTCCCCGCCTAAATACTCGACTCCCTAACCATCCTTCTATACCCACAAGTCCGTGAGCACTCGTGATTCTGACCCGAAAAAAACGCCCGACCTTGAAGTCAAGGACGCGCAACTGATCTTCAACTCCGTCTGGGACGAGCTGGAGACCGAGCGTGGCCGTGACAACATGCGCTTCCCCAAGGAGATCATCCTGCTGGGTGGTGCACCCGGATCCGGTAAGGGCACGAACACCGCCTACATTTGCAAGGTGCGCGACATCATCGCCCCACCGATCGTGGTCAGCTCACTACTGGACACTCCGGAAATGGAGGCCCTCAAGGCCGGCGGTAACATGGTGGGCGACCGCGAGGTGGTGGATATCCTTTTCCGCAAGATGCTCGACCCCATTTACCGCGAGGGTGTTGTGCTCGATGGCTTCCCGCGCACCACCGTGCAGGTGGAATGCATCAAAATGCTCTACGATAAAATGGTCAGCCTGCGCCGCGCCTACCAGGACTCGCCGCTGAAAGTGCATTTCAAGCAACCGATTTACCACATCATGGTGCTCTTCGTCGACGAGGCGGAAAGCATCGCCCGCCAGCTCAAGCGCGGTCGTGAAATCATCGCGCACAATGAAGAGGTCAAGCGAACCGGCAGTGGAGAGCTGCTGGAAGAGCGCCCCACCGATACCAATATCGATCTCGCCCGTGGCCGCTACCGCACGTTCAAGGAGAAGACCTACGATGCGCTGCTGTCGCTGAAACAAATCTTCCACTACCACTTCATCAACGCCCAGTTGCCACTCGATGAGGTGCAGCAGAAAATTCTCAAGGAGCTGGAGTATCAGAGCTCGCTGGAGCTGGACCCCCGCACCTACGACGTCCTGCGCAATCTCCCGGAGGCAGCGCAAATCGTCAAACACGCACGCCGCGACCTGGTGTATCGGATCGATCGCTACCGTCTCGAGCACCCGAACTTGTTCGATGATGTGGTAAAATTCATCGAGAATAAGGTGATCCCCATCGTCAAGCCGCACGCGATTTCCGGTCGGGCGCTGATCAACTCGGAAGATCCCTTGCTGGAGGACCCCAAGGCCCTGGCCATGTTGATCGATGTGTTCTCCGAGCGAGGGTATTTTGCCTCCGTTGATCTCCACAGAGTGGAAATCCCTGATCAATTTGATCTCAAAACCGGCCAGATCACCTGTCGCGAGAAGCGCGTATTCCGCATTATGGTGCGCTTTAAGGGGTCTGAAATCCGCCGGGGCTAGGGGGCTCTGCACGCTTGGCCTGCCTTGTATCGTCCCTCCGGGACTTGATCATTAGGGTGCCTGGGTTTCCCGGGGTTTCACCCTGCGCTAGTTTCTGCCGACCCTTCGGGTCTACGGATTGCTGGCCTATCGGCATTTGCCCTGATGCCAACCACAAGCATCGGTTCGGTCTCTCGGTCTCTCGGTCTCTCGGACTTCCGGACTTCCTGACTTCCTGACTTCCTGACTCCCCCCTATAAAAAGCTACCCCCGAACCCTCCTTCGTAAGCAACAACGAGAGGAGGGCCCGGGGGAACAACAACCGCACAATTGCTTGCGCAGATCTGTTTGGCTGGGCCATGAACGACCAGCCGAAATGATTATCATCCGCTGATCAATCGTAGGAGCTGGATGAATTCACCCTATTCCCGATTTTTTTCATTTAATGGGAATTTTTTTGAGCTTCTCGGATTTCAGGAATCGCTGGAAAAACCCGCAGTCGTCGTGCGTATGCTTCGGCAAGATGAAATCACCACTCGACGCTGGATACGATCGCCGCCAATTTATCAAAGTCAGCTCCGCCGCAGCCCTCGGCGCGATGGGAGCTACCTCGCTGCAGGCGCAGGAAAAAAAGAAGCTCCGCGTGGCCTTCATCGGCGTTGGCAATCGTGGCGCCAAGAACGTCAATAGCGTGATGTCGCACCCGGCGGTGGAGGCCTATGCCTTCTGCGATGTCAATGTGAAGGCCATGGACGGCTGGAAAAAGAAATATCCCAAGGCGCACTACGAGCTCGATTACCGCAAGCTCTTCAAGGAGCACGCCGATCAATTTGACGCCGTGGTGATCAGCACCCCCGATCACATGCATGCCCCCATCCTGCTGAAGGCCATGGCGATGGATAAACATGTCTACGCGGAGAAGCCTCTGCTGCACCAGCTGGACGAACTGCGCATGGTCCGCAAGGCCATCGCCGCCAAACCTCACCTGGTCACTCAAATGGGCAACCAACGGTCGTGCTCGCCGCTGAAAATGCAGTTTGTCGAGCTGCTCCGATCGGGCGCACTGGGCGAGATCAAAGGCGCCTGGGTGTGGTCGAAACCGATGTCTGCCAGCAAATACTTCATCCCTCCCAACCTCGATGCCTATCCGGTTTCCGATGCCCCCGCACCGGCCAACGGCGCCTGGGACAAATGGCTCGGCTGCTCGAAAGAAGATCTCGATTTCCACCCCGGTCTCTTCGATAAAAAATGGCGTGCCTGCTGGGAGTTTGGCAGCGGCATGATGGGCGACTGGACACCTCACTTAGTCGATGCCGTGGTCTATGGCATGGATCTGAAACAGGGGCCGAAAAAGGCCATCACCCTGAGCCAGAGCCAGCCGCACAAGGTGACCTTCGGCCAAAATTTCCACAGCAAGCTCACCTTCGACGGCGTCAAGGCCAGTGGTGGCAAGGAGTTCGTGGTGCATGTCACCGATGGCGAAAAACCCAAGGCGGCCGACTACCACTTCCCAGAAGGCCTGAAATTCGGCGCCAACCAAACCATGATCGATACCGAAGCCGGCACCCTGATCAGCACCGCCGCAGGCAAGGGCTGGAACATTTACAAGGATGGCAAGAGCGTGAAGGAATCGCTGACCATGCCAAAAACCACCGTGCACCACCATTGGCACGACTGGGTGGCCAACTGCCTCGGCGCGAAGAAACATCTGTGGTCGCCCTTCGAGACAGGCTGCCTGATCACCGAGCTCTCACTGCTGCCTGCCAAGCTCACCGCCTTCCCTAACACAGAGGTCGATTGGAACAGCAGCGAGTGCCGCTTCAGCAACCATGATGAAGCCAATGCCAAGGTAGTCAGCCGGGAATACCGCGAGGGCTTTGGCGTCCCCAGCGAGTTCTCCTAGGGTGCGACGAGCTGCTGCTTCATCTCCTTCGGGTAGCCGTGCTCCCAGCGGTGCGGTAGGATATGACGATCGTTCGGCCGCATCGGATCGAGCTCCAGCACGCTGCCCACGGTGGTGACGTGCACGCTGCCGCGTGCTTCGTTCGATCGCAGCACACGCTGGTTGCGCTCGCCCAAGGCGACCCACTGCAGCCGGGTGAATTGCTTCTTCTCATCGTCCCACACCGCCTTACCTAACAGCTTCCCGCGATACGATGACTTGTTCCAGCGCGAGTCGGAATCGAAGTGGAAGTCGCCGCTGTAGCGGAGGTCGAAATAGCGGCCTTTCTTGGCGACAATTTTCACCTGCATCTTGGCGGTTTTGACCGACTCCTTAGTCCACGGCGGGCAGCCTAACATCAGGTGGCAGTCATGGGTCAAGTGGTTCAGTGCGCGGCCTTGGATATCCCCCACTTCACCGACTTCCAATTTGCCCGGCAACAAACTGCGTGCGGTCTCTGGCGTCATCCAGAGGCGATCGATCTTGTAGTAGTCCGGGTGGCGCTGGTCGAAATACTCCATGTCTGGAAAGGCATAACTGCGCGTGGTGCTGCGGATTTTCAACCACTCGGGGGCCGGACTGAGATGGCGGTCCTCGGGCATCGACCGATCACTCTCGGTCAATGCCCGCGTGGCCAATCGCTGCCCCTTCGGCATCGCACGGAACTCGGCCAGCGCCTCCTTCATCCGCTGCAGCGACTGCTGAGGATCGAGCTTCGGCCAGCCGACGTTGCATTGTTTCAGGTAGCGACCGGAAGGAGTCACGATGTAGATCCCCTGATGAATTCCGTGCGGCGCACCGGTCAGCGCTTTCTGAAGAAACTGATACTCGCCCTTCGCCTTCGCGGCGTCCGGCACGTTGTTGTAAGCCACGTCACTGGCGGCGACGTTGATGAAATGCTTTTGAGCAAACTCGGCGACCTCGGTGTTGTTGAAGACTAACTGTCTCGTTTTGACTCCATTCTGTCAGCAGTTCGCCCGTGGATCGCCGAAGTAGAGCCAGAGCAGCAGAGGTTTGTCCTGCCGCTGCGCCTGCTGTTGCCCCTGCAGCACGGTGTCCAGCCAGCTGACCTTCTGATAGGTTTCATCGCTCGGCTTCAGGCGAACATCGTCCGCCACCTGATCAAAATTCTGCCAGGTGAGTTGCTTCGGTGTCTCTGCCGTTGCACTGAGTGTGAGCGCGATGGAACAGAGGACGGATGACCATTTTTGCATACTGGAGTTTAGCCGATTCCAACTCAGCTGTCGATCATCATGCTGAGTGGAGCTGCTGACGCCCTCTTGGGCTCGAACCAAAAAGGCTCCACCCCCTGACGGGAATGGAGCCTTGATCGGTCGGCAAGTTGGAACCTTGCCTAGTTTGAAATTACTTCTCCAGCACCTTGAGTTCGATCTTGCGGAACTCGGTGGGGTGGCTTTCTGCCTGGATGGAGATGGTGCCTTTTTCCAGCAGCGTGCCGTTATCGAGCTGAGGTTTGTTATACTCGAGGATCACTTTATCGCCCACTTTGTGACGAATCACTTCGCTGCCGCGGACTTCCACTTCGATGGTCACCCACTCGTCACCGTGGAAGGTCGGTCCCTTGGCGCGGATGACGTGTGGCTTGATCAACTTGCCGTCCATCTCGATGTGCGTGCCGGGGGTGCAGATGCTGAGGGTGGGACGTGGCTCTTTGCTATCGGGTGCGCCGCCGAGCAGCTGCACTTCGATCGAGTCCGGGAAATTCTGCCCCTTTTTCATGCTCGCCGCGGACTGGCCGTGGATCATGAAGCCGTTGTTGCGCAGCGCCCATTTCGGTCCGCCTTTCACCTGGTCGCCGACAAAGCGATACTCAGCGCGAAGGATGTAGTGGGAGAATTCATCCTTGTAGAAGAGGTGACCGAAGTCGCTGTTCCACTTCTCGTAGTTATCGTAGGAGACCTTGAGGATGCCGTCCTCCACGCGGAAGGTGTCTTTGAAATTCACTCCCAGCTCGTGGCCACGGAATTTGGGGGTCCAGCCAGTGAGGTCCTTGCCGTTGAAAAGCTGGATCCACTCGCCGGCATCCGCCTTCTTGGTGTCCTCCTTCGTTGCGGCGTCACCTTCCTTGGCATGGCAGGAAGCGAGCATCATGGCTCCGGAGAGCAGGCTGACTGAAAATCGGGTAATTCGGTTCATGGGATGATTCATCGCTTTTATTACGCGATCGATCCAGACAATTATTCAGTCAAAATCCTTCACACCGGGTGTTTTTTACCCAGTTTTTTCATTCCCAAATCCTGCCCCGTCCTCAGAATAGCCACAATGTTCGGCTATCTTTACGCTCCGGCCCCCACCTGTGGCAGCTCGGCAAAATCACTGTATCAAAGCATCTTCTGCGGCTTATCGTGTCGGCTCAGCAGCGATTACTCTCCCGCCGCCCGTTTCCTGGTGAACCGCGACTCCACCTTCCTCGCTCTCGCCGGTGCCGCGCTCGCCCATGAAGATACACCGATGCAGCTGCGCACCTGCTGCAACCCGCTGGCCAAGGAAAAGCCGGTGGCCTGCCATGCCCCGTCGCTGAGCTACGCCGCCGCCGTGACCATCAGTGGACTGGCCACCAAACTGGCCGACAATGCCGATGACGAACGTGGCTGGCGCAAGCAGCTGCCCGCCTGGGCCGGCAGCCTAATCTCTCCCGCACGCGACAAGGCCACCGGCGTGCTGAACTCCTCCGGCTTTCCCACCGCCAAGGTCATCGATCAGCTCCAGCAGCAATCGACCATTGAAGCCACCGGCGCCGGCTTCACCGCTGCCAGTGAGCCCACCGCGCAGTCCTACGGGCAGATCTTTTCCCACCTCGCCAGCTTACACGGTCGATCACAACTCAGCCGACCACTTTGGATGTTAGGCAGCTCGCTGGGTCGTCTGATCTACTGGAAAGACGCCATCGACGACTGGCAGGACGACATCCGCCGTGGCCAGTTCAACCCGCTGAACCACGAATCGCCCGACCGACTGCCGGCACTGGTTCGCGCGGAGTTCGATCAACTTCAGTCCGCCACGGCAGCCATCCCTTGGAACCAACACGCGGCGCTTATCAGCTCGGTGATCGATCACTCCATCCACCATCATCAGGAAATGCTTAAGCCGCCTGCAGCAGGAGGTAAAAAGAAGAAGAAGGAAAAAGACAGCTGGTGTGATTGGTGCGATTGCTACAGCTGTGACTGTGGCGACTGCTGTGACTGCGGCTCGAAAGGGAAATGTGGCTGCGACTGCGGGGATTCTTGCAGCTGCTGCTCTTGCGATTAAGTCCCGTAGCCCCTATGCTCCCGCCAGCCGATGTCAGCTCTCTTTTCCAACCAAAGCACCACCAGCGACCTGGTTCGCCTGAAGCAATTTCTCAACGAGAGCTTGGGCAAGGCCGGCGTGCAGCTACCGCAGGGAGATCACACCCAGCTGCTCAACCTCGCCTGTGGCCGAGCCGATGAGTCGGCCGTGCTGGCGGATGTTTTTGGCAAGCAGGGCATCAGCCTGACCGGTCTGGATATCCGCGACCGCGAAATTGGCGAAGCCCAAGAGCGCTGGAAGAAGTTCCTACCCGAACACGCCGAAGCCGAGTTCCTGGTGCAGGACTGTGCCAAGCTCGACGACCTCGGTGTGCTTCCTGATGACTTCAACATCGCCTTCATGCGCCACCAAAACTTTTGGAATGGTGATACCACCTGGAGCAAGATCTATGATCAGGCACTGCATCGACTGAAAGAGGACGGCCTGTTAGTGATCACCTCCTACTCCGACCGCGAACACCAACTCGCGCTCGACGCGATTCAGAACTTGGGAGCCGAACTCGTGCTCAGCGAACAGAACACGCAGTCGCGAAAACTGCACGATGTGCCTGCCGGTGTGGAGAAGTCTGTGGACCGGCACGTGGCTATTTTCAAAAAATCGTAGCCCCCCTGTTAAGATTCTCAAAAGGCCCAAGATGGGCACTTTTCCCCATTGCCTGATACATGGTTATCATGAGTCTCGCTGCACGGAGATTTATTGTCTAATTTGTCAGTTACACCTTAAAAAAAAGACCTAAAAAAATAGAAAATCGATGCCCACTTGGGATGGAAACTGCTTCCTGCGAACGCTCAAAAACACTGCGTTCAAACGCCATTCCATTTCATGAAATCCAATTCAGAATCACGATTAGTTCGTCTCATTAACGAACCTATTCCGCTCTCGTCCATTATGCTTCCTATTTTGTTAGGAAGCTCTCTCACACACGCTCAAACCACGGTCTTCGAAGCCGACTTTGATGCCGCCACAGCCATCAGCGGATCGGTCTCCGCCAACGCCACAGCCAGTAACCTGGATGCTGGCACGGCCATCGGTAGTTGGCAGGTCAGCTCCGCTCCGGGTGCCATCATCGCCACAAGCGGCCATACAAATAACGCCTTTGTTTTCGATCGTGCCACCTCCGGCCAAACGAACAATGCGGTGACAGCCCAGTTCAGCGAAAGCATCGACCTCAGTGCCAAGTCGCTGACCATGGAAATGGACGTCTACGCGGTGCGCCAGGCGAACAACCAGGCGGTGCTGTTCTCGCTGGATGACGCCAGTGGCAATCAGGCCTACGAGTTCACCTTCCAGATGAACAACACCAAGAAGTTCCTCGCCACCAGCGAAGACGGGTCGGCCAGCATCAGCACCGGCAATACCACCGGCGTTAACAACGGCTTTAAGAACCCGGCCGTGGACGGCTTTCTCGCCTGGACCGGTGCCAGCCAAGTGCACGTGAAACTGGAAGTCACCTCGACCTTGGCCGAGATCAGTATCGATTGGAATGCCGATGGCGACTACGACGATGCCAGCGAGTGGGTTCAGGTCAACATCGGCCCCAAGGACGGCAGCGTCAGCGAGATCAGCGCCCTGCGCATCGCGAACAATGGCACACTCAATGGTGGCGCCTGGATTGATAACATCAGCGTGGTTGCTGAGGACGCCACAGCCGCTACCACCATCCACAACCTGGCTCGTTACCAAACCACCAGCGCAGATTCTCAGAACGGCAGCTGGCCCTCACAGTATGCCACCGACGGCTTTGCCACACAGGACAGTCGTTGGCTCTCCACCTCGGGCGATTCCCACTGGCTGCAAGTGGAGCTCGCCACGCCAATGACCATTGGCAGTGCCCACCTCTTCACCGGAGGCACTTGGGATGCCGCCATGTCCAATGCCGAGCTGCAGTATCACGATGGCAATGACTGGGTGAGTATCGATGGTGCCAGCCTCACTGGCAACACATCGAGAATTGTCAACCTGGAGTTCACCCAGCCGGTCACCGCGCAGAAGTTCCGCCTCACCACCACCGACGGCACCGCCCGCGTGGTGGAGCTGGCGATGTATGCGCCCACCGCCGATGGCGAACCAGTGCCCTTCGGAACCGACATCGACCTGAACCTGGCCAAACTTCGCCAGTATGCTTACTCCAGCATCGATGGCACCCGCTACCCGAAGCTGGCCATCGATGGCTTTGCCCATGACAACTCCGCCTGGGCGAGCGCCGACACCGCTGGCCCCCACGATCTGGAAATCCATTTGGCACATGCGGAAAAGATCGCCGGCATCCACCTCTACTCCGGCTACGCTGGCCAGAACGGCACGCAGATCAGCGACTTTGAAGTTTCCTACGATGACAATGGCAGCTGGGTCGTCTTCGACGGTGGCTCGATCACGGGAAATACCGAACTCGAACGCAGCGTCCAATTTACCACCTCGGCGGTGACGAAAAAAATCCGCATCCGCTCGCTAGATTCCACCCAGGCCGTGATCCGTGAGCTCGTTGCCCTGCCGGAACTCGGCGGCGACTGGTTCCCGCTGTGGACCGATGTCAGCGATGAAGCGCCATCGTCCAAAAGCTTCCTCGACTACGACGACGCCTACTACACCCTCGAGAACCGAGGCGCCGGCGGCCAGCTCTCGACCTCCGAAAGTGGTTCCGAACTCACCAATGACGAGCCATGGTTCCAGGTCCTGCTGAACATCGGCACCGATGATTACCGCATCCGCAGCAAGGACACGGAAGAATGTTTTGAAGTCGCCATGGCCTCCACCACAGCAGGAGCTGCGGTGGTCGAGGGCACCTACTCACACATGCCGCATCAACGCTGGCAGATCATCCCGGTCGAAGACGGCTACTCCATGATCGTCAACCTCTGGTCCGGCATGGCTCTGGGTCTCGATGGCACCACCGTGGTGCAGCAGGTCGCCACTGGCAGTGCCAATCAGCAGTGGAAAATCAACTACGAGAAGCACTTCCCAAAACAAGGACAGGCATCCCATTTCCACTTCAGCCACATGTTCAAACCCAGCTGGGGATACCGCTGGACTTACAACGACGAGAGCCTGCTGCAGAGTGGCCAATACATCCCCATGCAGTGGGGTGGCATGGGTTCCGCCTCACCAGGGATTTTGAACCATCAGCCGATCTGGTATGGCCGTGCCAATCAGACCACGGTGTTAGGATTCAACGAGCCTGATCTACACGACCAGGCGAACATGGAAGTCGAAACCGCCTCCTACCAATGGCCGCGCCTTGAGCGCATGCGTCTGCCACTGGGTGGCCCTGTGCCTGCTGCCTACAAAGGATACTGGCGCCAAGATTTCGAAGCCGCCGCCGAAGAACTCGGCCACCGCTCGGAATACATGGCAGTGCACTGGTATTCCATCTCCGGTGCCTCCACAGGCAGCCCCGGCACCTTGATCAACAACATGAAATACCTCTACGATCTCTACGGCAAACCGATCTGGCTGACCGAGTTCTCCACCCGTGATTTCGTCGGAGACAAGACCACCTGGAGTCGTGCGCATAACTACAACTTCCTCGCCGAATTCATGTGGCGTGCCGAGAGTCTCGACTGGCTCAAGCGCTACTCGATCTTCGAGTGGTCCCTGTATGGGGGAGATCCTGACAGCTCGGATGCCAGCAGCACCGGCGTCTTCGACATGAACTCACCCCGTTTGGCCCTGCATAACTCCAACGATTCGGGTGATCCAGGTTGGGAAGATCTCAGTGAGTGCGGGCTGCTGCTTGCCGGTTGGGACGGTGACGACACCGTGCGCGATGACAAAGCCTACCTGATCCACAACAAAGGCCAAATGATGCGCCTGATCGATCACCCGGACGAAGCCTCGGTGACCACCGCCGATGTCAGCCACCGCGCCGCCACCGAGCAGTTCATGCTGGTCTCGGCCGGAGGCGATAAGAAATACATCGTCGGCCTGAGCGACGGTCGCCGTTTGCACTACGACGGCAGCTCCGTCGGTCTCTCCCCGGCAGGCACCACAGGAGCGAACGTCGAGTGGGAAATCGACGAATACCAGTATGGCTGGTTCTACGTCAACCACCCGTCCAGCGGCAAACGCCTCTCCATCAACAGCAGCCACGACGTGGTGGTTGAGAACAACACCGTGAATAACGACAACGCCCGCTTCCGCTTCATCGCCCCGGCGCAACCATCGGAAATCACCAGCGTGCAGACGCTTCCCTACGAAGAGGACTTCGAGAATGGAATCGGCGCATGGCACCAGTTCTCCGACGGCGGCTACTACTGGGAAGTCGGCACCGGCGGCACACCATCAAGCGCTGCCGGACCTAATGTTGCCTCCAGCGGCAACTACTACCTCTTTGCCGAAGGCCACGATTCCAGCTCGTCTGCTGACCTCGCCCAGGCCGAGTGCAAGTTCGATTTCAGCGGCGTCGATGATGTCGAGCTGAGCTTCGATTACCACATGTATGGCTCTTACATCGACTACGTGGCCGTGGATGTTCACGATGGCAACTCCTGGACCAACGATGTCTGGGTGAAAAATGGCCAACAGCACAGTGACAGCGACGAAGAATGGTCGCGCGCCGTGGTGAACCTCAGCGCCTATGATGGAAACTCCTCCGTCACCATCCGCTTCCGCACCAAACGCACAGCATGGAACTCGGCCGACCCGGCGATCGATAACATCATCGTCAGAGAGCGGGTGAAATCACTGCCCTACATCGAAACCTTCGAGCAAGGTTTCGGATCGTGGGCGCAGCCTAACGATGAAGAGGCCGATTGGACGCGTATCAGCGGTGGCACACCCACCGCAGGCACCGGCCCAGCCGCAGCTTCGGAAGGCAGCTCCTATGTCTACTTCGAAGGCCACGACAAAACAGGCGGTGTGTTGTTGAAAAACAAAACCGCATCCCTGCAGAGCACCGTCGATCTCAGCACCGTGGCTCACGCGAAACTAACCTTCGATTACCACATGTTCGGCGTCTACATCGACTACCTCACCGTGGATGTCTACGACGGCAGCACCTGGACCTACGATGTCTGGAAAAAAACCAGTGCCCAACACAGCAGCAGCGAGGATGCTTGGTCGACCGCCTGTGTCGACCTCACCCCCTACGTCGGCAACCCGGAGGTCACTGTCCGCTTCACCAATAAAGAGAAGACCTGGAACTCCTCGGACACCGCCCTGGACAATATCCGCATCGAAGAAATGACCAGTGCCTACGAAATCTGGGCAGCGGCTCGCTCTGTTGCCGGAGCTTTCGATGCCGATGAAGATCAGGACGGAATCGCCAACGGTCTGGAATTCGTCCTCAACGGCGACCCCATGGCGAAAGGTAACGTCACCCTGCCGCAGGTGGTTTCCGACGCCACCCACATGAAGATGAGCTACACCCGCACCGCTGAATCCAAGACCAGCACCGTGCAGATGGTCCAGTGGTCCACCGACATGAACACCTGGAACGACATCATCGTCCCAGCCGGAGACCCTGACGAGGTCACTGTCAGCATCCCGCTGAGCAACGCGGTCAACGGTCAGCTCTTCACCCGACTGAAGGTGACAGAGGCCACCGAGGAGTAGATTGCCTCGCGTTTAAGCAAGTATCTTACGCAGGGGGCAATCAGCCCCCTGCGAACTTCTTCATTCTCACGCCTAGCTGTTGCAACTTGGCCAGCAGCAGGCGTCTCACTTGGAAGCTACCAAGCTAACAAGTAGATCATTTAGTCAGCCACCTTGTTAGGCTGCAAGCATGCCATCTCAGACAGAAGATGGTTTTCCACTCTCAGTCCGCACAGTGCAGGACTCCATCCATTTTCATCATGATCTTGATGAAAATTGTTAGGTGACTCTTCAGTTCTACTTTTCTCATTGTTATTTACATCTTTTATTCGTTAGATGCAGACGTTATGTCTGAAGATAGCTTTACTGAAACAACAAGCACAGGTTGGTTTAGCCGAATTGGCGGCGCCATTAAGGGGATTTTTGTAGGAATGATCATGGTCGTGATCGCCTTTCCAGTGCTGTTCTGGAACGAAGGTCGAGCGGTCAAGACACGCAAGGATCTGAACGAAGGGGCGAAGGATTTCGTCCAGGTCTCGGCCGATACAGTTGATCCGGCGAACGACGGCAAACTCGTGCACCTCTCAGGCGCAGCCGAGACTCCAGTAGAGCTGGCCGACGAAGCACTCGGCATCCGAACCAAAGCGCTGGTGCTCAAGCGCAAGGTCGAGATGTATCAGTGGAAACAAAGCACCGATACCAAAACCAAGAAAAAGCTCGGCGGTAGCGAGGAAAAAACCATCACATACAACTACACCAAAACCTGGTCGGAGGGACGCATTGATTCGTCCAACTTTAAAAAACCAGCTGGGCATGAGAATCCGTCACTACCTGTGACATCAAGCTCTTGGACCGCCTCGCCAGTCACCGTCGGCGCATTCACTCTCTCCAAAGATCTCGTCAGCAAGTTGAACGACTACCAACCGCTGACTGTGGCAGAAACGACCGAGCTCCCGGAAAAAATTGCCGAGCGCGAAGTGAAACTCTCCGGAGGCCAAATCTATCTCGCCAAGGACACTGCCAATCCAGTGGTAGGCGATGTGCGCATCTCCTACCAGCAGGTTGAACCCAGCGTAGTCAGCCTGATTTCCAAGCAAAAAGGCAGCAGCTTCGAGCCCTTCACCGGCTCCAAGGGCACCACCATCAACATGATCCAAACCGGCGAACACAGCGCCGAGGCGATGTTTGAACGCGCTCAGGAAAGCAATAAGATGATGAGCTGGATCCTACGTCTGGTCGGTTTTGTGCTGATGTTCATGGGCTTCAGCCTGATCTTCAAGCCACTCTCAGTGGTCGCCGATGTCCTGCCAATCGCCGGCACCATCGTGGGAGTAGGCACCGGCATCGTCGCCTTCCTCTTGGCCGCGCCATTGAGCCTGGCCACCATCTCGATTGCATGGATTTTCTATCGTCCACTGATCGGTATTCCCCTGCTGCTCGCCGCAGCGGTCGGGATTTTCTTCCTCGTCAAGAAAGTCATCGCGTATAAGAAGGCGCAAGCATGACGCGCCGACTGACTTTTGCCTCCATTTCCTGCGCTCTTTTGGCCGCATGCGGTGGTGGCAAAAGCAGCAAAACGAGCGAATCCAGCACCCTCTACACCATCCGGGTGCCGGCATCGCAAATGACCGCTCCAAAAAGTCAGCAGGAAGCTCTCGCCGCCCTCTTACGCCTGACCAATGCATCGCGGCGGGAAAAAGGCCGACCTGAATTAGTCATCGATCCCCGCTTGGCAAGGGCCGCGCAAAAGCACGCCGAGGCGATGAACCGCGCGCAGCAGCTCACCCACCAAACCCAGGGTGAGGCCGGCTTCCAGCAGCGATTGATGAACGAGGGCTACCCTCAGGTGTGGTGCGCGGAGAACATTGCGCAAGCCCCCAATGCCCCCTTGGTGCACCGTCTCTGGATGGAAAGCCCTGGCCACCGGAAGAATATGATGGGGAAAAAATACACCCGCGTCGGCTTCGGGCGCTCCGGCCAGTTCTGGGCCGGCAACTATGCGCAGGCCGCTGGTCCGGTCGCCACCGAGAGCAGCCCCCTACCGCCCCCCGCCACCTCCTACACCGCTGGGTTCTAGCCGTAGCGAAGAGTTGCCACGTTGTGTCGGTGTCAGGTCCATCGAAGCGCTAGACCACGAAGGATGCAAATCCTTCGCTACCTCACACCAGCTGACGGCAGCCCGCAGGCCGCAGCCTTCACCTCCAAACCTCACACGCAGCTCCACAGCGATCATCACCCCGGAGCATCTCCATCAGGATTTCTTCCGCCAAACCATCAGCCATTCGCAGCCTTCACGGGTGGGGAAGGTGGCATCTGGTGATTTCTCCCAGAGCAACTCAAACCGATCGCTAAAGCGCTGGTGCACCTCCTCGACGCTGGTTTCAAAAGGAGGCCCCTCACCTTCAGGCATCTCGGTGTTGATGAAAAAGATCCCGGCGAAGATGCCATCGTTTTCTAACAAGTTAGCCACCGCCCGCACGTAATCAGGTCGCTGCTCAGGCAGGATCGCGCAGTAGCAGGTGTGCTCCCAGATCGCGCCGTAGCGCTTTTCCTCCGAGAGTGTGGGATCGAACAAATCCTCCTGGACAAAGTCCAGCCCGTCGACGCCCTGATGCGCCAGTCGAGCCCCCTTCACCGCGGATTCCGCGATGTCCATGCCCGTCGTCGGGTAGCCGGCTTGAGCGATTGCTGCGGCATCGTGGCCGTAACCACAGCCCGGCACCAGCACCTCGGCCTCGGCGGGGATGACTTGTTTGGCCAGCACCTCTAGCAGCGCCGGCGTGTAGGTGCCCTTATCCCAGGGGGTGTCCCCGGATTGATAACGTTCATTCCATGTGTCAGATCCTATCGTCATGGAAGATAGATGCTCCACCATGGCGGTGGGCGCAACCCTGAATGCCTACTTCGCAGCAGCCTCGCGGATCATCTCCTGATCAGCCTCGGAGAGCTTGGTGATATCGTAGTCGAAAGGCGTGCCACCGACCTTACGGAAGGTGCCGGTGTTACCCTCCAGGCTCACGAGCATGGCGGACATGGTGCGACCGTTGGCATTGGTCCAGGTCCGGTTCTTCACCAGCGGACCGGATGCGGAAGTGTCTTCGGACTCGGCCACGTCTCCGCTGGCTCGTTTGAGTTCTTTTTTGATCACTCGGTCGGCCTCATCGCCGGGACGACCAGAAAAGACCAGGTTGCCATCGACGTCGAACACCGCCATGTGCGGGAGTCCACTGGAAAGCTTCGGACCACGGACGAACTTGGTCACGCTGCACTCGAGACGGTTTTTCTTCACCACCTTATCGATCGCCTCAGTGGTTGATCCCTGCGACTCAGCAGCCACAAGCATCAGCCCCTTCGCGCTGTAGCGTTTGTGCAACTTGGAGATGTGCGGCATCAGGGCCAGGCAGGGCGGGCAGCGTGTGCCCCAGTAATCGATCACCACCACCTTGCCTGTCGCTTTTGAAAAATCCACCTCAGGGCCGGAAACCAGATCGCCGGGTGTGAACTCGGAAAGCGTGTGCTTGGGCGTCGCAACAGCGGAGGTGACACAGGCCAGAGCTAGCGCGGCACCGGCAAGAAATTTGTGAGCGAATTTGGGAGTCATGGGATTGGTAGATAATGGGTTAGGAGGAATGCTTATCATCAGTTAGAGCCTACTTCGGCCCGGAGCGCAATGGAAATCGCACCATCCACCATAAGTGACCCCTGCCAACAAAGAACGGTAGGGCATGAACACACACACACACCCTACCGTTGATTGCATAGCCGTTGACGGGCTGACATCGGTAAAAACGCTCTCGTCATCGGCTTTTGTTCAAGCTTTGACGATTTTGTGAATTTTTTTCATCCATCTCATGTATCATGGCTCCCTGTGATTTCCACCCTATGTCCGCTTTACCGCTTGAATCGTGGTTAGATCATGGGAGGCTTGGCAGCATCATCCATCACGATGCGCCCTATGAAGCCAATCTCTCACATCCTACTCACCCTCAGTGTTTCCACCGCAGCCCTTGTGCCTGCTGTTGCCCAGGAAAAGCCAGCGGTCAGCGCAGCCAGCACCGCTCCGGTGTCGCCAGCCTTCTCCTCCGCCGTCAAGGCCGACGCCATTCTCAAGGTGGCCAATGCCGTGGCCGATTGGCAACTGGCCAACCCCTATGAACGCGCCGATTGGGACTGGACCGAAGGCGCGCTGTGGACCGGCATGATGGCGCATGTGCAGACCACCGGGGAGGAAAAATACCACCGAGCCCTGCTCAAAGTCTCCGAGGATCTCGATTACCAACTGGGGCCACGCATCGATTTCGCCGACGACCACTGCGTCGGTCAGCTGCACCTCTGGCACTACCTCCGCGACGAGCTGCCCAAGCAGATTGAGCCCACCCAGAAGCTGATGGACCTCTGGGTCGATCGCCCGCACGATGAAGAATTACAATGGGAAAACCACGTGCACATGCGCGAGTGGGCATGGTGCGATTCTCTCTACATGGCGCCCCCCACGCTCGCCATGATTTACGCCGCCACAGGCGAAGCGAAGTATCTCGAGAACGTCGACGAGCTGTGGTGGAAAAGCTCCGATTTCCTCTACGACAAAGAAAGCCATCTCTTCTGGCGCGACTCGAAATACTTCACCCGCGAGGAAGCCAATGGCGAGAAGGTTTTCTGGTCGCGTGGTAATGGCTGGGTCTTCGCCGGCCTCTGCCACGTGCTGCAGCACATGCCTGCCGATCACCCGACCCGCCCCAAATACCTGCAGCAATTCAAAGAAATGGCGGCCAAGCTCAAGAGTCTGCAGTTAGAAGACGGCTCGTGGCACGCAGCATTGCTGGATCCCGAAAGCTTCCCTGTGCCTGAGTCCTCCGGAACTGCCTTTTTCACCTACGGATTCCTCTGGGGGATCAATAATGGTGTGCTGGCCGAGGCCGATTTCAAACCGGCCGCCATCCGCGGCTGGCAGCGCCTGGTCAATAATGTGCACGCCAATGGCAAGCTCGGCTACGTGCAACCCATCGGGGAGAACCCGAAAAAGGTCACCTATGATCAGACCGCCGTTTACGGAGTGGGTGGCTTCCTGCTCGCCGCGCACGAGCTGCACAAGCACCTGATTCTTTCCTCCGCCAAACTCGCCACGTTCACCGCGAGCAACCCCGGCCGCCAGAACCGACTTAATGAGGTGGTGTCGATGGATTGGAAAAAGGCCACCGCTCTGGTGTCCGGCATCACTCCCGAGAATGCCGCCGTGCGCGACACCGTGACCGGCTATTTCCTGCCCGTGCAGGTGCTCGATGACAATGCTGATGGCAGCCCGGACCGCTTGCTCTTCCAATCCGACTTCACCCCGTCCGAGAAGCGCACTTTCCAGCTCCTCGCCTGTGCTGGGGTCATGCCTCAGGCGGAAAAATCCCAGCTGATGGCGCGCTATGTGCCTGAGCGAAAAGATGACTTTGTCTGGGAGAACGATCGCATCGCATTCCGCGCCTACGGCCCCAAACTGGCCGTGGAAAAAGCCCGGGGCGGCATCGATGTTTGGACGAAGTCGGTGCGTTATTCCATCGCCAACGCCTGGTATAAGCTCGATAATTACCACAAGGACAATGGCACCGGCCTCGATGGCTACAAGGTGGGCGATACCCTCGGCTGCGGTGGCGTCGGCTACCTCGATGCCGATGACAAGCTCTACACCAGCCCAGTCTACAGCAGTCACAAGGTGGTGGAACAAGGTCCACTCCGATTGAAGTTCGTGCTCAGCTACGCACCAGTGGAAATTGGCCAAGCGAAAATCACCGAGACCCGCACCTTCACCATGCTCGCCGGCGAGCACCACTTCACGGTGAGCTCGGCGTTCAAGGTTGAAGGTGATGCCACAGGCATCCGCCCGGTGGCCGGCATCACCACCCGCGACCCCAAGGCGAAGGCTTCCTTTTCGAACAAAGACATCGTTTCCTACCGCGATCCGGTGATGTCGAAGGACGAGGGCTTCATCAACACCTTCCTGATCAGCGATGGCAAAACCGTGCGTGAGAAAAAGCACTTCCTCAAGGAGATGGCCGAGGACTTGTCGCAGCCGGTCAGCTTCGGCGCCGGGGCCATCTGGCGCAAGATCGAGGCGAACCAACGCACCGACCTCTCACTCATGCTCTACCGCACCAGCCACGCTCAAAACCGTCCCATCAAGGTGGACGAGTAAGCGGCAATCACTTGAAATAAGTGTCCTCGTGCGCATACACGGGGGCGCAGCAGCAGAGGAAACGGATGTCACTGGTGGCGGTGATCTGGTGCCAGGCATTCGGTGGAATGAGGATGGCGTCGTTCGGCCCCACCGTTTTGACCTCGCCGTCGATCTCCATTGAGGCCTCGCCATCGAGCATGAAGTAAATTTCCTCGCTGAGCTTGTGGTAGTGCCGATCGGTCTGACCGCCAGCCGGCAGGCTCGCCTCGGCCAGGCTCTGGTTTTGCACCGGAGCATTGGTGGCATCAAGGATACTGCGGATGGTCGAGCCATCGGCAGTGGTGAAAGGGTTCTGATCGGCAAGCTGGTTGATGGTCATGAATCTCGTTAACAGATTGGTGTGCGCTCAGCAATGGCGTCCTGTATTTGGAAGCGAAGCCAGTATTTAGATATTAATAAACATCTCCAAGGTTTCAAGAGATCTCGATATTCACCCTTGATCCAATACAACCTCTCAGATAGATAGCTCACGCTTGCGAAAGCAATTCACTAGAACTCGTCAATTACACAATGTCCAAACCACTCTCTTTCATTGCTCTGCTCGCCCTAGCTCCACTCGCGCAAACAAATGCTGCCACTTTGGTGGGCGCACTTAACCTGACTGGCAAAGACGTGGACGGTTTGGGCAGCGGAGAGTCGAGCGGCGACTTCGCCTCACCCAAGACATTTAATGAAGTGTCTGACCTCAGTCTAAACGATGTCGCATGGTCGGATGGTGGGTATAATGGAGTGGTCGATATCAGCCTAGTCGCTACAGTCTCAGGAGCACCAACCGACCTAATTGGGCGAGGAAGCAAGGGAGCCTTTGGAATCAATGTCGATGGTAATGAAGGCACAGGAGGCCCAGCTACGATCTCTGCTGGTGATGGCACACTCACTCTATCAAACCTCCAGTTCACTTATGTCTCGGGGGACGCCCTCTCGAACATTTACTCTATCGAGTTCGCAGCCGTTTACATCAATAGCTGGAGGACGTCCGACAATGACGCCGGCACGCTCAATGGGGTTGCTATCACAACAGGATCGGCGGGTGGTAATCTTACCGCTGACGGCCGCAATGACCTCGTCACCGCTGCTAGTTCCGTGATCATCGACGCCACTGCCGGAGATGGTTGGGCCATTGGGGGGGTGGATATTCTTGTAACAGCAGTCCCTGAACCATCGTCAGCCGCTCTGCTCGGTCTAGGTGGCCTGGCATTGATCCTCCGTCGCCGGAAGTAGATTGAGCTAAGAATTTCTATCCCAATTCACCGGCTCTTTCCGTCCCAGGAGAGAGCCTATTTTTTGTCAGAAAACATCGCCGCCCCACCCGTTCATCAGCCGAATGGCAGAGCATGAATGACTCGCTCGCAGAATTCATCTCGTGCATGCATGGGTTAAATACCCTATACTGTGGAAACGCTCGCTGTCTTAGGTTTGCACACTTTCCCCCCATCCACCCAGCCTCCTCCCAATGATGACTCTCACGCAGCTTCTCCCACTACGCCCCCTGGCCCATCTGACCTGTCTCATCGGCTGTCTATCCAGCCTGAACGCGGCCGCCATCACCTGGAGTGCGGCCCAAAATACCACCGGTAAAGCCAACCTGATCGAGGGCAACGTCGTCCATGCCTGGAGTGGTGGATCGGCGACCAGTATCACCGGCGGAGGGAGCAGCGGCACGGCGAATTACACGTTCAGTGGTGTGACCTACTCCGATTTCACCTTCGCTCCGGCAGCCACCGGCGCCACCTTCACCGGAGCCTCCAGCGGCGCAGCCAGCACCGGTGACATCAACATGGACAACTTGCTGGACTCCTTGACTTACACCAACAATGGCGTCAGCAGCGGCACTCAAACGATCGGCGGCCTGACCGACGGAGAAAACTACCAGATCCAAGTTTTCTTCAACGACCAGCGCAACACCCGCTCCATGATCTTCGGTGATGGCACCAACAGCGTGACCGTTTCCGGTCAGGGCAGCGGCTGGGGGCAGTATGCGATTGGTTCGTTCACCGCCGATGGCACCACTCAGGCACTCACCCATGCCGCCAGCGGCTTCAGCAACATCCACGTCAATGCCATCCTGGTGGTGGAAAGCGGCCCTCCTCCGGCGCCGGACACCCCCACCAATCTGATCGCCAGCCCAGGAAACAATAGCAACTCGCTCAGCTGGGACGCCAACACCCAGCTCGGCTTTCTCAACTTCCGCATCAAACGCTCGACCAGCTCCGGCGGCCCTTACACCCAGATCGCCACCGCCACGACCAACAGCTACTACGATGGCACCGCCGTCAACGACACCACCTATTACTACGTGGTCTCGAAGGTGAATTCAGCCAGTGTGGAATCCGCCGACAGCAATGAAGCCAGCGCCACCCCCTTGTCGTCGATCACCCCGCCGCCCAACTTCCTGTTCATCATCGCCGATGACCTCGATACCTACGTCATCAACGCCTACCGCAATCTCGAACCCGTGGAGATGAAGGCGGATGGCAATCCCTATGTCACCGACACACCGAACATTGACCGGCTCGCCACCGAGGGCATGTTGTTCCACCAGGCACGCATCATGGGCTCCTGGACCGCCGCCGTCTGCACCGGCTCGCGCACCTGCATCATGACCGGGCGAAACACCTGGAGCTCCGAGACCGATCGCGCCGGCGCGGGAAGCGCCGCTGACACGCTCCCGGGTGTGTTCAACCGAGGCGTGCGCAGCGGCAACACCGATCTCCCCTACGCCACCTACCGCACCTGTAAAAACGGCAACAGCTACCCCACCGCCAATGCCGAATTCACCATCGTCAACGATGCCACCAAACGCGGCAACACCGATGGCTCCGGCAGCGAGTGGCACGGCGATCGAGGCCTGGAACACATCTCCCATTGGCAGAACAATCACCGGGCGAACGGCAAACCCTTCCTGATGTATCTCGGGTTTTCCCACCCCCACGACGAACGCAACGCGCGTGAAACCCCGGATCTCGTCGGGCGCTACGGCTGTTTCAATGTCGATGATCCCGCCAACATCCTTTCCATCAATCCCGACTCGCCACCCCTGCCGATCAACCACCTGACCTGCGATCCCAGCACCTTTCCGGCTCATCCCTTCGACAACGGCCACCTCGGTGTGCGCGACGAGGTCTCGGTCAACGGCGTCTTAACCTACCGCACGGAAAAAGTCATCCGCAACGAGATCGGCCGACAGATCGCCTGCACCGATTGGATCGACCAGCAACTGGGCCGGATTTACGCCCGACTGGAAGACCCTAACAACGATGGCGACACCTCGGATAGCGTGATGGACAATACCTACATCATCTTCACCTCGGACCACGGCATGTCGATTGGTCGTCACGGCCTCCAGGGGAAACAAAACCTCTACGAGCACACCTGGCGCGTGCCCTACATCGTCCGCGGCCCGGGCATCGCCGCCGGCTCGACCACAGACGCTCTGGTTTACCTCCACGACACCTTCCCCACCCTCTGCGACATCGCCGGACTGGATCTTCCGAGCACCATCGACAGCAACGACGGCCAGAGTTTCAAAGCCGTTCTCGAAGGCACCGCCACCAGCCACCACACTTACCACTACGGCCTCTACTCCGGCGGCGACAAGCCGGGCATGCGCTCCATCACCGACGGCCGATTCAAGCTGATCAAGTACGATGTCGGCAGCAATGGCACCCAGGTCACCCAGCTCTTTGACCTCCAGGAAAACCCCTTCGAGCTCCTGCCCGAACACGGCACGCCAAACTTGGCCAGTCAGACTGCCTACGCCTCGATTAGACAGCGCCTCGAGGAAGAACTCACGCGCCAGCGGTTAGAAAATGTCGACCCCTACGCGATGTTGGGCGATCGGACACTGCTGCGATTTGAAAACAATCTCACCGACAGCCTGCCTTACGGCAATAACGGCAGCGGCAGCTCGCTCCCCGCATTTTCCGCCACCGTGCCGAACGCCACCGACTATGTGTTAGGCGCCAGCAACACCGCCTCGCTGGACTTCGAGCAAGACGATCAAAACTACGTGCAAGTGGCCGACAACCGCGCGCTCGATTTTGGAGCCAACCCGTTCACCATCGAAGCCTGGGTGAAATTCGAATCCATGCCCACCGGCAACGATGCCGCCAGCGCCATGCCCGTGGTGATGAAGAAGCCGACGAACAGCAACGATACCAACCTCGATTACATGTTCCTCGCCGCCGCCGGCAACTACGGCTCCAGCACCAGCTATAACTGCCTCGCCCTGCACCTCGGCTCGCAGCTCATCATCTCGACGCTCGCCATCCCAGACACGGAATGGCACCACATCAGCGTCGCCGTCGATCCCGCCACGAACACCGTGCGCTTCACCCTCGATAGCCAGACCGACACCCAGACGATCAGCTCCACCGGCAGCTCCAACGACGGACCTCTGATCATCGGTGCCCACTTCACCTCCTCGGGGGTAATCGACTCCGCCTTCGACGGCCTGATCGATGAGCTCAGTATCACCGATGGGTTTTTGGCCAGCAGCGAGCTGCAACCGCTCACCGCCGTCACCACCCCCGCCGAGTTCAAGATCAGACAAACCTCCCTCAGCAACGACGGAACAAGCATCAACCTCACCTTCGACTCCACAGACACCCGCCTGTTCACCGTGCAGCGGTCCTACACCCTGGAAGCTAACAGCTGGGAAGACGTCCGCAGTTTCATCCCCGGCACCAGCAGCGCCAGCGAAACCACGGTCGAGGAAATCCCGGTCGACCCCAACCAGCCCAAGGCTTTCTATCGGGTGATCATGGAGTAGTCACGAGTTGACGATGGCCCGAATGCACCGCAGGTTGCCAACGTGGAAACCGTCGCCGTCACCTGCCCGTCATGCTTTGAGTCGTTTGAGGTCGCTCTGCCTCCCGCCAGCGAATGCCCCTGCGAGGTGGACTACGATTGCGAAGTCTGCTGCCGCCCGATGGTGATCAGCTTCGCAGATGGGCACGCCGATGCCCGCAGCCTCGATGACTAATGGCCGATCGCAAGCATCTCCCCGACCGCGAAAGCTGCCCGTTTCTGCCCGAGGCGACTCGAGTGTTAGGCCCTGGCGACTCGAAAAGCCGTCGCGGCGAAGCGGACTACTTCATCACCTGCCTGAGCTGTGCCCAGTCGCTCTGGCTGCAGGGAAAACCCGCTCAAGCGCTGCTCCAGCTGAACCACGCGCTGTCGCTACCAGCGGACAGCCCCACCCCATGGCCACTTCCCTACCAGGCGAAAATCTGGCTCTTCACCCGCCGCCACGAAGAGGGCTTTCTGGGTAACCCGGTGCGCCACTACCAGCACCTCGCCAGTCGCATGAGCGGCCCGAACAGCGAGCTCCGCAGCTGGCGCGCCTGGGCCTGTTTCCACCTTGCCGAAAGCGTCCTCCCCGCAAAAGCCTACCCCCGGGACGAAGTGCAAATTGAAAAAGAGTCCCTCCACATCCCCAGCTGGCCCAAGGTCCTCCAAAACCTAAGCCCGATCACCTCCCAAGAAGAACTCACCCAACTCCGCGCTCTCCACCCGTAGCGAAGAATTTGCACTCTTCGTCAGCGCAAGGTTCATCGAAGCGTTAGAGCACGAAGGATGCAAATCCTTCGCTACGATCTACGAGCTACTTGCTAGCTTGGCGGGCTTCTTCGCGGAGTTCGGGCCAGATCATGATGGAGGAGATCACGATCAAGGAAGCTCCTGAGATCGCGACCACGCTGGGGCCGAGCGTTCCGGCCACGGAGAAGGCGATGATCGGGGCGATGGTGCCGCGGAGGCCGGTGAAGCAGGTGTGCACACTCATGTATTCCCCGACGTTGTCTTCGGTGGAAAAACGGGTCACCCAGAGACTCCAGAGGATGCTGCCACCGCCGCGCGCAATGCCGTGAATGGCCATGCCGATGCAGAGTGTCAGGTATGAGCCCCCGAGGTAGTAAACCAGGGTGCCGCTGAGGAAAAACACGTTCACCATGATGCGCACACGGTAGAAGGGAAGTCGATCAAACACCATGCCCCAGGGCACCACGCAGAGGATGAAGGCCAGCATGGGAATGGTGCTGGTGATCATTCCCACCCGATTCGCCTCGAGGGCAAAGCCGTAATCCGGATTAGTGATGAACTCGACGAAAAGAGCGAAGGATAACAAATTCCCCAGGCCGAGCACCATCCACGACATCAGCAGCTTGCGGAAGACGCGATCGTTTTTGACGTGGCTGAAGGCATCGAACAAGCGCAGCCGGCGTGTCCGGCGTAGCTTCACCCGCGCCATGGCGAGCACACAGCCGGCCATCAGCAGACAGCAGCCGCTGTAGAACCAGAACAATCCGTGGAAATCTTTCCCCTGCGCCGTGAGCCAGACACCCAGCCCCAGACCTGCCGCCGCCGCGATCACCGCGCGCAACATGCCGGCGATGGAAAATAGCCGACCGCGCAGTCGGTTCGGATAATGCTTGCGGTAAATCTGCGCCATCAGCGGTGTGCCGAGGGTCAGCATCAGGGCGGAGACGCAGACGCCGGCGACGTAGAGCGTGGCCGAGCTCCCGGCCATCGCCGCCATGGCAAAGCCCAGCGCCGCCGCCGCCCAGACGAACAGCGACATCGCATTCACCGAGCAGCCGAGCCGCCTAACAATTTGCACGATGAACAGGCTCAGCAGCAGCCCGATGCTGCCAGCTCCGGCAATCGCCATCTTCATGCCCATCGGCACATCAAACACCGCAATGGCCACATACATGGCGAAGGTGGTGCCCGACGTTTCGATAAACCCCTGAGGCACAGAGCGCACCATTTCCCATAGAAAGGTGCGTCGCTGCTGCCCGATGTCCGCACTGTCATCCATACTCGCGGCAGAGACAATGCCAGCCAAGGCCGGAGCGCAAGGCTATTGCTTGCTGCCGCCCGGATAGCTCGTGCAGCAGCTGGTTCAAACTTGAACCTTATTTGCCACCGGATAGCCGATACACCTCAGCGCCTGCTGCGAGAAATGCACCCACTCCGTAGACTTCCGATTTGTCAGGAAATGAATCACCCGGCGCGGCTCCCACGGGCTGCACGTAGCCTAACAGGCCATCAGGCTGCACGCACTGAGTCAGCGCATTCCAGCCCTTGGTGATCACAGGGAGGTATTCTTCTTTGTCGAGAATCCCCTGATTCACTCCCCAGGCGAGACCGAAGGTGAAAAAGGAGGTGCCGCTGGTTTCTTTGATCGGGTAGCCCTCGACACCGCCTAACAGACCCATCGACCAAGTCCCGTCCTCACGCTGGAGAGTTTTGATTTTCGCCGCCATCTCTTTGTAGGTCTGGATGTAGAACGCGCGGTGCTCCCAGTCCTTCGGCAGATCGGGGATCATCAAGGCGAGGCCGCCGAATACCCAGCCGTTGCCACGCGCCCAGAAGATTTTCTCGCCATTCGCCTCACGCTGCTCGAAGTAGCTGCTATCGCGCCAGAACAGGTGCTCGTCCTTGTCCCAGAGCAGGTCATAGGTCGCCATGTATTCCTGGTGCATGAAATCGAGATACTTCGGCTCGCCGGTGACCTTGGCGAGTCGGGCCCAGACCGGAGGTGCCATGAACAGCGCGTCACACCAGCCCCAGCGGTGGTGGGCGTCGCTCGATTTGTCCTTGGTCCACGTCAGCGAGCCGGTCTTGGGGTTGGCCAGAATCCAGTCGAAGTGCTCCTCCGTGGGTTTCAGCATCGCCAGATCTTTGGTTTCTTCGTAGAGGGCGAGGTAGAACTGGCCCACGGTGTGGTCATCGGCATGGTAGGGGCGCTTGTGCAGTTTCCAGTCGTTGCGCTTGCCGATCATTTTCAGCCACTCGATGTATTTCGGATCTTTCACCACCTTCCGCCATTGGTTCATGCCGGCGTAGAGCGCGCCGTTGTGCCAGGCGAGGTCATGCCAGTTCTTGCTGGTCGAGCTCCTGACGTAACCGTTCATCTTGTAGTTCGGGTCTTCCTTTTTCTTCTGAACCGCTTCCTGCATCCGGGTCGAGAGGGCGCGGTATTTCAGGTGCTCAGGGAAGGTCTTGATCTGCCAATCGGCCACACGCTTGGTGATTTCATGCACCGCTTTGGGGTCGATTTCAGACGGTGCAGCAGTCGCCCAAGTGCTGGCAAGCGTGAGCGCGATGAGGGGGCTGTAGAGGTATTTCATCATGATGAGTGATGGAATCTACCGATCGTCTAGCAGACACGCAATCTGGAAATCCGCCATCAGCGTCAGCAGACGGGTTCAGACTTGCTGGAGGATCCCTGCGCCGATGATGAGCGTGGCAATGTGCAGCAGCACCTGCATCAGACCATTCATCACCAGACCGAGGATCGCGCGGCCCACGGCGAGCGGCCCCTTGCCCTCATCGGTGGCGTTGAACCAGGAGCAATAGCAGGCGCCTAACAACATCCACAGAATGTGCACACCGAGGATCCATCGAATATAGGGAGCCAAGGAGTCCGGCAGGCCGAAATAACATGCCGCGAGAAACGCCGGCCCAAACATGGCGATGGAATAGAGCCAGAGCTCCGGACGATTTCGCCCACTGGGCTTGCTCACTGCGGTCATGCCAGCATCGATAGAGGAATTTTCAGCCCATGGCAATCGCTTCGCCCTTGCTTCTTGCCGCCGCATTCATGAGGGTGACGCCATGGCCAACGTCTACGAAAGCGATCAGCTGCTCAGCGAGTATCTCCTGATGCATTACGGCAGCGAGGAGGAAATCATGCCGTGGAAGTTCGGCCCCAAGGAGGCGATCGGATTCCCGGCGCGCACGGTGGCCTATTTCCCGGAGGAAAACTGCGACCGCACCCTCGATCTCGGCTGCGCAGTCGGCCGATCGTCGTTCGAGCTCAGCCGCAGCAGCGCGGAGGTGATTGGCATCGATTTCTCACAGAGCTTCATCGATGCCGCAGAGACCCTACGCAGCAGCGGCCAACACGACTACCAGATTTTGGAGACGGGAAAACAAAGCCGACCCGCCACCGCCACCCTGCCCGACGGGGCGATACCTGAGCGCGTCCGCTTCCTGCAGGGCGATGCGATGAACTTGCCGGACAGCCTAGGCAGCTTCGATCGGGTGCACGCGGCGAACTTGATCTGTCGGCTTCCCGAGCCGCAGAAGCTGCTGCAGCGTCTCGGCTCGTTAGTCCGTCCCGGCGGCACCCTGGTGCTCGCCACCCCCTGCACCTGGCTGGACGAATTCACCCCGCCGGCGAATCAGCCGCAATCGGACACCTTCAGCTGGCTCAAAGACGAGCTGGCCGAGCACTTTGAGCTCTGCAGCCAGCACGACGAACCGTTTTTAATCCGCGAAACCGCCCGCAAGTTCCAGTGGACGGTCTCGCTGGTGAGTGTCTGGAAACGCAAGGCGTAACTACTTCGAGCGACCGGATTCCTGATAGCGCTGCAAGGTTTCCTGCAGCTCCTTCACCAGTTCCGGATGTGAGGCCGCGACGTTGTTGCTCTCCTTGAGGTCGGCTTCCAGATCGTAGAGTTCGGCACTCTCGGCGCCGGGGATGAGTTTCCACTTCCCCTTGCGGATGGCGAAGTTACCGCGGATGTCGTGGTTCACCACCAAGGGTCGGTTCGGTAGAGATTCGGCTTTTCCTGTTAGTAAGGACAGGATGCTGAAGCTGTCTTCGGCAGCATCTTCCGGCAGGGTCACGCCTAGCAGATCAGCAGTGGTGGCCATGAAATCGGTCAGGCCCACAAGCTCCGAACAAGTCGATCCGGCTGCCACTTTCCCCGGCCAGCGCACGATCATCGGCACCCGGTGGCCCCCCTCGAAGATCTGCGCTTTGAAACCTCTGAGCTGGTTCATCAGGTTGACCCCCTGTTCGTGGTGCTGCTTCATTTTTGCCGCCCCGCCGGTGGTGCCATTGTCGGTGGAGAAAATCACCAAGGTGTTGTCGGCGATGCCTGCGTCATCGATCGCTTGCACGATCTGGCCGACCACGGCGTCCGTCTCCATGACAAAGTCGCAGTAGCGGCTGACGCCACTTTTCCCCTGCCACTCCTTGCTTGGCGAGATCGGTGTGTGCGGCGAGGTCAGCGGCACGTAGAGGAAGAACGGCTGCTTTTGTTTGGCAGCGCTGTGGATCCACTCGGTGGATTTTTTCGCCAGCGTGGGCAGGATGTTTTCCAGCTCCCAGCCTTCCAGCATCAGGCCATCGTGGCCAAACATGCTCTTCGGCTTCATCACCGTGGGGGTGCCGACGGTCTTGCCATTTTCCAGAAAGAGATAGGGGGGCATGTTGGGTAAATCGACGCCAAACCAGTAGTCGAAACCGTGGCTGTTCGGGCCGCCGGTGGTCGGCTTGCTGAAGTCGATGCTCGCCTGCACCGCCCTCAGGCGCTTGGCTCCCTTGTCGCGGCGGAACATGGCATCGGAGTCTTTCAGGTCAGCATTGGCCAGCTTACCCTCGCGATCATACCAGTTCAGCCCGAGGTGCCACTTGCCGATCATTCCGGTGTGGTAGCCCTGCTTTTTCAGCATCTCAGCTACCGTCAATCGCTCGTCTTCCACCAGCGGCCGTGCGTAGTCCCAGAGCACCGAGCTCTTCAGCCGCGATCTCCAGCAGTAGCGCCCAGTGAGCAGGGCGTAGCGGGTCGGGGTGCAGACCGATGAGCCGGAATGGGCATCGGTGAAGTTCATCCCCTGACCTGCCAAACGATCGATGTGCGGCGTCTTCAGCGGCCCCATGGCCGGGTTATTGATGGAAATAGAATCGTAGCCCATGTCATCGGCAAGGATGAACACGATATTCGGTTTCTCCTGCGCCATGGCGGCGGAGGCGAGGGTCAGGCTGAGCAGGAGCGGTCTAAGAGTCATGATGGATCAGGTGAAATGGGCCGCCGGAAGAGCCTCGGGAGGCAACGGCGTGTAATGCACTGAGATATACTTCATCATGTGCCTCGGTCTTAAGTCGAAATTCGAAATTCCGGCTAACAGGCACATCTCTGGCCCAGCAATAGCCACTTTTCGACCTGAAACCCCACCAATTCATAAAAAAATTCACCCTCTAAATGACTGCCATTCAACCATATGCAATGTTTATGGAATGGGGAATTGCGCCTAAAACAAGGTTTGAAATGACGATTCGCTCACGCTCCGCTGCCCCAGCCCAGTCTTGACCTTATGGGATAGCGAGTGTAATGAGTGCGCCTCACTCCCCTGAGAGGAGTTGGTTTTAACCCCCCGTTTAACCTAAACTTTAATATTATGCTTCGCATTCCATTTAACCGAGTCAACTGGATTACCAGTATCTTCCTCATCGTGACGGCCCTGACTGCCGTGACCGCCGTGCCGATTTACCTTTGGAAATACGGCATCGACTGGTTCCAAGCCTCGATGTTCTTCTTCTACGCTACCATCACCACGATGAGCATCACCCTCGGCTACCACCGTCTCTTTTCCCACCTTGCCTTCAAAGCGAAGTGGCCGGTGAAACTCACCACCCTGGTGTTCGGCGCCTGCGCTTTTGAGAACTCCTGCCTGGATTGGACCGCCGACCACCGTCTGCACCACAAACACGTCGATCACGACGACGATCCTTACGATATCTCCAAGGGCTTCATGTGGGCTCACATCGGCTGGTTGATGTTCAAGCTCAAGCCTGAGCCACCTATGGACAACGTCAACGACCTCAAGAAAGACAAACTCGTCATGTGGCAGCACAAGTGGGTGCACCTCATCGGCCTGGTCGTCGGTGTCCTTCTTCCTACCGGCCTCGGTTACCTCTGGAACGGCTCCCAGGGCGCGCTCGGCGGCTTCCTGCTTTCCGGTATCCTGCGCATCGTTTGTGTGCAGCACTGCACCTTCTTCATCAACTCCCTCTGCCACACCATCGGCAAACGCCCCTACAACACAGACAACTCCGCTCGTGACTCCGCCATCATGGCCGTCTTCACCTGCGGCGAGGGCTACCACAACTACCACCACGCATTCCAGCACGACTACCGTAACGGCGTGAAGCCATGGCAGTTCGATCCCACCAAGTGGATGATCTGGACGCTCTCCAAGCTCGGCCTCGCCAGCAACCTGCGCACCGTGCCTGATGAGAAAATTCTACTCGCAGAGATGCGCGAAGCCCGCCGTCAGGCCGAGCAACGCCTCGCTGCCATCGAAGAGAACAGCCCGATCACCGAGAAAGCTACCGAGATGCTGCACAGCTTCTCCCAGCGTCTCAGCGAGAGCTACACCGAGCTGGAAAATGCCATTTCTAACAAAGTGGAAGTCTCCCGCAAGGCCATGAACCAATGGCAGCAAGAGACCCGCGAAATGGTCCGCCACATCTCCAGCATGAAGCGTCTCCCCAAGAGTTCCGCTTAAGTCACAGCGACTTAAACCTATTTGAGAACAAGCGACGGGGAAACCGGTCGCTTGTTTTTTTGTGCCCGGCATGAGCTAGGAAATCCACCCCTCACCGCTCGGATTTCCAGATTTTCCGTATTGCCAGCCCATCATCGTCGCCGTATGAATGTCAGCCACACCTGCTTGCCACCTACGGAATGAAGAACTTTACCACCATGCTCACGCTCACCGCCCTCGCCGGGATCTCGGTCATTGCCTCATCCTGTGCCAACAAAGAGGCCGAGGTGGACACGACGGACGCCCCACTGGCCATCGTGATTGAGGAGCCAGAGGTCGAAGTCCCACGCCGTAACTCCAGGCAGCGCTCATCGCAGCGACGTGTCGCCGCAACTGCGAAACCTCAGAACTACAACGCCACGGCCGCATTTCTGGTTCCCAAAAGCGATACCAACCTGCCCACCAAAGAGCAGCTCGCCGAAGGCAAGGAATCATCCATCGGCCTCGGTAGCAGCAGCACCAATGTCACCAACCCTGTTGACCAGCCCAGCGCTGCCATCAAGCCACCCAGCGCCGCTCCTGCGGAATAGTTCACCTGCGCTGAAAAACCAGCGGCCCATCAATCGGCTCACATAGCAGCGTGCAGCGACACAACCGTGCCTCCATGCACGGATCAGCGGCAACATCGTCGCCGCGCTTCAAAAGCTCGCCCTCCTCGGCGCTCAGTAACCCACGCGCACCGACCAGCCATTGCCGTGGTAGCTGCCGTGGTAGCTGCCGCGGAAACCCCAGCGTGAATGCCCGTGGCCACGGTTCCGGTGATGACCGCTGTAGTGATAGCGCGGCGCACTGCCATAGTAATAGCCGCCGTAGTGCGGGTAGCCGTGATACCAGCTACTGCGCGAGCGATGGTAAACCCGATCGCTGTAGTTCCCCGTCCGCTGCGCCTCCAGCCGCGCCGCTTCCCGCTTCTGCCAGTCGGCCACAAAAGGCTCTTTCTCCACCACCGGCTCCGTCGTCTTCACCACCTTGCCGGAAGCATCATACCAAACATCCTTCTCCCCACCCCAACAAGGCGCAGCAAGCAAGAACAACGCTGGTATCCAAAATCTCATCACAATCAAAGTTACACCCAGATAACGAACGAGCAACGCCCACATGCAACAAATCCCCCCAGCCCCCCACAACCCCAGCAAAAATCCGCGCCCGCGCCCTGCAAAGCGCTAGCACAGCAGGGTCAAAAACCCCACAACCAAGCAACCTTCCGTCAATTCCGTCTTTTCCGTGGTTCCAAAATGAATCATCAACCCCAGCAAAAAAATTCGCCCAATTAGCCAGATTCGCGGTCAAAAACCACACCCCAAGGAATCATCATCCCAAGCACCTTCCGTGTATTCCGTCCCTTCCGTGGTTTAAAAACGAATCTCAACCCCAGCCACAACCCAAGTCTTCCTTCCGCCTATTTCGCGGCCGTCCCCTGCGAAGCTTTTCAGCGAAGTAAGGTCAAAAAATCCCCCCGCACCACTTTCGTATTTGGTTTTTTAAATTTGGAACGTAAACAGACAGCATGCGCCAGCCGAAGAAATTCAAAGCCTACCCCTTCGATTACCACCAGGAAATCGAGGTCGAAATCTCCGCCCTGAGTAACCTCGGAGCCGGCATCGCCCGCGTCCAGGTGGAACCGGAGGACGCTGGGTTCACCTCCTCCATCCCCGGTGTCGGCAGCAAAAGCACCGAAAGCCTAGGCTGGGTGGTCTTCGTGCCACACACCCTGCCCGGCGAGAAAGTGCTCGCACGCATCTTCCGCAACGACAAAGCCCACAGCCAGGCCGACCTCGTCAAGGTGCTCCAGCCCTCCCCGGACCGACTCGATCCCAAGTGCCCGCTATTTGGTAAATGCGGCGGCTGCCAATATCAGCACCTCTCCTACGAGAAGCAGCTGAAATGGAAAACCCGCCAGGTCGAAGAGCTGCTCGAGCACATGGCCGGCGTCCACACCGAGGTCTCCCCCGCCATCCCCTCACCCAAGGAGTGGGGCTACCGATCGAAAATCACCCCGCACTTCAAACGCCCGCGCGATGGCAAGATCGGCGATATCGGCTTCCTCCTCGCCGGCCAGCGCAGCCACCTCGTCGACGTGCCGCACTGCCCGATCGCCATGGACGTCATCAATCAGGAAATGCCCCGCATCCGCGAGGAAACCCGCGCCAACCCCAAGGCCTACAAAAAAGACGCCACACTGCTGCTGCGCGCCACCGAAGGCCGCGTGGAAACCAACCACCGCAATCCGATCAGCGAGACCGTGCACGTGGCCGACCGCGAATCTGGCCAGGACATCACCTTCCACTTCCTCGCAGGCGATTTCTTCCAGAACAACCCCTTCATCCTCCCCGCCTTCACCGGCTACGTCGCCGAGCAGGCGTCGTCCGGCGGCGCGAAATACCTAGTCGATGCCTACTGCGGCTCCGGCCTGTTCTCCCTCTGCCTGGCCCACAAGTTCGTGCAAGTCGCCGGGGTGGAAGTCAGTGAAACCGCGGCCGATTGGGCAAGGCGCAATGCCGAGCTCAACAACATCGAGAACACCACCTTCCTCGCCTCCAGCGCCGAAGCCATCTTCGGCGATATCACCTTCCCGGGCGACGAAACCGCCGTGGTCATCGATCCCCCCCGCAAAGGCTGCAACGAGGAATTCCTCACCCAGCTTTTCGCCTTCGGCCCCAGCAAAGTCGTTTACGTCTCCTGCAACCCCGCTACCCAAATGCGCGACCTCAAAGAGTTCCTAACAGCCGGCTACAAACTCACTGCGGTGCAGCCCTTCGACCTCTTCCCACAAACGAGGCACTTGGAGTGTGTGATTGTGTTGGAGAAATAGGCGAATACGGAAGGGCCAAACCTAACATCTCAAAAGTAAAGCTAGACTCTAACCATCTGTGATTTTCGATTGATGCGAAATAAGACCTCCAGCGATAATGGATCTCTATAGTCTCAAGCTGCCCTAGGCATGATTTCACTTGCCATGCCCCAAACTAACAGCTTACATCTGATCTAGTTCAAAAGGGTATCAGCCCCATGCTTAACGATTCCAAGTAATCATTCATCTGTTAGCTTCTACTGCCCGAGTCAACTAATTATACTGTTCTGCTAAGAAATGAGCTTCAAGTATTTCGCCGACCCGAAGGCATTCGCTTATGTCGCTGACGAAGGCCAGGCATGTCATTTCTGCAAGGCTACTCAGAACTGTCTCGATGGCGGCAATCTATTCGGCCAAGAGGATATCGAGGCAGTGTGCTTCGATTGCATGGCCGCAGGGAAGTTGATCGATCTGGATATTTCCGCCAACCAGATCGATGAAGCTGCTCTTGATCGGGCCAATGATCCTGAGGGCGTCTCCAACGAGATTACCTATTGCACCCCGTCAGTTCCGACGTGGCAGGACTGCTACTGGCCGGTAAAGAACGGCAAACCCTACAGATTTATCAAGATTGCATCGAAGTTGGACTACGTGTCGAAAGAGCAATTCGTGGCGACACTTTTTGACTGCGACCAGGACGCCGAGTTATGGGACATGCTTCCTGATCGGAAGATCGAAAACATGAAGGAGGGGCAGTATGACATTTCGTTCTATCTCTTCGAGGACTCAGGCGATAAGCTCACGATCTGGGATGCAAACTAAGAAGCAGAACAAGGCGTGGGTGGTAACCCGCTACCCCGCCGTGAGTCGGAGATTGAACCGTGACTAAAACCCTTTACCTTGAGTCGGACTGGCGCTCCCGGTAGCGGGTGCCACCACTTCGACGTTAGGTAAAGAAATTACTCTATGAGAACCGCAATAAGCTTTACCTGTCAGCCGATGAGCTACGAAGGGCAGGAGCTCAAGGACATCTATCCTGATTTCGCAACGGATTATCCAACAACAGTGGGATATCGCTGGCAGTCATGCGCAGCAGGACCAGAAAGCTGGGATCTCGTCCTGAAGATTTCAGCTGTAACGGCACTCGTAGGCAAAGGTTTTTTGCAAGAGCTGACGAAGGATCTTTATCGCTGGTCGAAGGAGAAGGTTTTACCTGTTGTGACTAAGCGCAGAAAGAATATAGGCCATGTTGCTGTGAGGTTCGATGATATCACAATTTCGATTGATTCAAGTCATCCCAACGAGGACGTGTTGGATTTTTTTGACTCGATCTCGGAACTCTATCAAACGGTGGATAGTGATTTGTGTTCGCATTGGATGATTGAATCGGACGAGTCAGGGCAACCTCGACTCAGTCCATTCCCATACAGTGTAGGAATGAAGATTCAGGATGGTGGGGGTATCGCTGATGCTGTTACAACCTCTGAGGCAATCACAGCCTGGGAGATAAGGACAAAGAAATCTAACAAGTCGTAGATGGCGACGCCGAGGAAGCCGGAAAGGGGGCAGGCATAGAAATATATCATTCCTTCAAAAGTGCGCATAATGGGTCATCCCAATGTGCACCCTCGTCTATGCTCTGCCAGATCCTAGGCAGAGGCGGGATTCTGCCATGAAGGCGAGCATGCCTTATTCCGTGATGTGGCGTATCACAGCTTGCGGATTCATCGCCGTTGAGAGCTCTTTGCCCCATCCAGAGGTGCTAGCTCAGGCTTACAAGGGCAGGGATCAATACCGAGAAAATCGAGACGAGGAGTTTGAATCGATCCGAATGCGTTTTTGTTTGAGCGACTTCCTCCAGCCAGTAGGGGATGCGAAGGGGGAGATAGAAAATCAGAAAGAGGAGCGCACTGACGCACACATTGACCACGAACATCACGGGATTCTCTTTCTCAAGCGTCATGTTCATGGTGATCGCTCCCCAGGTGGCTGAGTAGGCAACGCAGGCGTAGCTCACCAGAATGAAATCGATCAGCCACTCGCGCCGGTTGGGTCGTATGTAGCGGGAAACGGGCGCATCGCTTGATTCTTTCCCGTCCCACATCAGAAAGCCCAGGAAGACGAGTTCCTTGATGACCACGGCTAACATCAGAAGTGCAAGCCAGCCAGGCATGTCAGCATTGGAACTGTCGGCGACCGGCACTCCGAACGCGCTGGCACCGAGGAAAAGTAGGATGATTGAGATCACGGCATGAAACATCCAGAGCACAAATCCAGCCCCGATCGAGTCACCGAATGCGCGCACCGCTTCCCGCACGTAGCGCATTTTGATCGGCCATGCATAGATTTCTGCCACGCCGATTCCAATCAGCAGGAAACCCAACCAATGGACCTTCGATCCGGGCGTGCGCAGCGCGTAGTCCGCGGCCTCCACCACACGTGGGCCGAGAACGATAAAATAAATCGCGCACAGCACATTAAAGAGCCCTCCCTCCCAACGGTAAATTTGCCGGCCAACCCTGTGCATGTTCACGATCTAACCTTTTACGGTCGGCTCAGTCAAAGGCAATTGATGGACTGCTATTTGAGCATTCGTGTCTGGAGTATCCCTGTCAATCAACAGTGGAGCATCGTTTCAAGTGGAGCGATCGCCAAATTTTCAGACAGTCAATCCCGCTCAGTTTTTCATTCTCTTACCGCCCCTCCACCTAACAGACTATAGTCTATTCGATCAAATCGGGTATTCGCTCGGAGCTTAATGGTCCTATGTTATGATACATCTGTAAGTTCCAGCTACCCGAGTTCACTAATAATTCTGTTGGCTAATAAAAGAAAACTTGCAGATACGCACGTAATAACGCACGTTCACAGCATGAAGACGATCACCGCAACATCAGCTCGCTCAGATCTATACAGGTTAATCGATTCAGCCCAGTCCACTCATGAGCCTGTGCAGATCACAGGCAAGCGGGGAAATGCCGTATTGATCGCTGAAGAGGATTGGCGCGCCATTCAGGAAACGATTTATCTATTGGGTATTCCTGGTATGAGAGACTCCATTGTTAAGGGGATGGCTGAACCGATTGAAGAGTGCAGTGAGGAGATCGATCTGTGAGCTACTCGCTCGTGTATGCTCGCCAAGCTCGCAAGGATGCCAAGAAGCTCAAAGGCACACATTTAGCAAAGAAGGCCAAGGATCTACTAGAGGTCATTAAAGAGAATCCTTATGCTGACCCACCTCCTTATGAGTCATTGGTGGGGGACCTTAAAGGCGCCTATTCGAGGCGTATCAATATCCAACATCGATTGGTCTACGAGGTCGTCGAAGATGAGCACGTCATCAAGGTTTTACGGCTTTGGACTCACTACGAATAGAACACATCCAACAAGGTGCTTTGATGTTCGGACTCCGTCAGGTTCTGACTTCAAACAGGTGCACGCTGAAGTTTTCCCTTATCAACGGACAGTGCTTTGTTACACTCTACTTCCGTCACGTAGTCCGTCATCAGTGATGCCACAGATCTCTAACGGGTCGCCGACGTTTGGACCTCATCCCTTTTTCACCCATGAGACACTGGAAAAAAATCCTCATCTTCGTCGTGTTCCCGGCGACTCTGCTGGTGACGTTTTCTGCGTGGGCGGGGCATGGATTTTTTCGCGGCACGGAGATCTGCACCACTTGCGGCAGGATGCAATCGACCTCGCGGATGTTCTGGATTCCCAGAACCACCATCAAAGAAACCGAGCTCAGCGGGTTTTATGATGCTTACCGGGGCGACGATGGGCACGACCACAGCTGGTTGTTTGCCTCGGGTGGCGGTGGATCCATTATGTGTGCCATCGGTGAAGGCCGGCATCTCTACAGCGCGATCAGACGACCGGAACCTGTCGCAGGACTCGAACTGATCCGCAAACATCGGGGCGACCGAGCCGTCGACCTCTGGCTATCGCGGCTGCTCGATCCCGAATTATCCCACGACAGCAGCTTCCTCATGATGGAGCTCACTGATGATCCGGACGATTTTGACAACATCTATCAGGAGCTCGAAGAATACTTTGAGCAACGGCTATCGAATCATCGGTAGCCCCCCAGACGCCACGCCCTCCATATTCGGGGACTGATTGATTTGGGTAGAAATGGATCATTCCTCATAAATGTGTTCGTATAAAGGGCCATAGCAATGCGCGACCTCGATGATTTCTCTTGCCGCCGCTCAACCTAACAGACTAGAGTCTGTTCCATTCAACTCTGTATTCGCTCTGTGTTGAATGAAACTCCATGATGAAGCATCTGTGAGCTCCTACTCCCCGAGTTCACTAATTATACTGTTCGGCTAAAGAAATGACGATTCGAGACCTCATTGACCCGGCGAATGTGCCAAATCTCCAGATCCATCGAATCGCAGGTCTAAAGAAGGATGCGTTTCTTGAGCGTGTGGCCTGCGTTCGTGCAATCAGGGGACTTGATGAGAGAAGAGAGCTTACTTGGTATCCAACCACAGCACGCGAATGGACCCTGTGGGAGGATATTCACAACGCGGTCAACAAAGGCGAATTTGGAAACGTTGGAGTTCGAGAGGACTACTACCCATTTGGCTTAGTCCTGCCTCGCCCGCTTCACAACCTCTTCGAACGAAACGATCTTGCCGTGATCCAGAGGCAGGTTGTCGCCTACTTGGCAACTGTCCTTGC
This sequence comes from Oceaniferula flava, assembly GCF_016811075.1. NCBI lineage: Bacteria > Pseudomonadati > Verrucomicrobiota > Verrucomicrobiia > Verrucomicrobiales > Verrucomicrobiaceae > Oceaniferula > Oceaniferula flava. Next base: position 107,203 of record NZ_JAFBGL010000006.1, on the reverse strand, counting down.
CTATGATCCTGACGGCGAGAAGTTCATACCAGACCAAGTTTTTCCTCCAGTAGCACAGATGGCTCAGCAGGCACGGGCCGAGTTGTATCCGGAGCAGGTTGATCAGAACCTCTTGTGGGAAGAGTTTCTTCCTGATGTCGACAAAGCCTTTACCACGTATTCAGGGGCTCCTGCGTTCGAGTTTCTTCGATTCCCACCTTACACGCAGCGGCCACACGACGTGACCAGTCGGTGGTGGATCGATTCCGAGTTTCACCTCGGTTACGGCAGCTACTACTTCACAGGAACCGATTGGAAGACACTCATTGTCGAGAAGGGCGACGATGCTCTCATGAGATCCGAATCAGACAAGGAAACATGGGAGTTATGGCTACACGCTTTCAAACTGGGTGGACTAAACCTTGGTTCCGAAGCATCATTCTTTGCGACTCCAGCAGTCCGTGGAACTATTTACGTGATACGCCAAGAAGGATCCGATCACTACAAGATTGGCTGGACTACTGCCGAGAACCCAGCGGCTCGTCTCAGATCTTTACAAACAGGATCACCAAAGAAGCTAGAGCTGATTGGGCATTTTTCTGCGGCATCCCGCACTACAGAAGGAACTGTTCATCGCCTATTTTCCACGCACAGAACTTCTGGCGAGTGGTTTACTCTCACCGAACAGCAGGTGTCCGACCTCTTGGATCCCGCGTGGCGTCGAAGCCAACAAATCAACTAATGGCGAACAAGACGTCCTGCAAATAAAACCTCACGGATGCGCATGCCTGACGCGTTCATAGAATTTCCACACCACTTCGAAATAATGAAACCATTCCAGAGATTGTTCACAAGCGCATTCTTTGTTGGCACGTTTATGCTCGGCTTCGCCACATCAACAGCCATCGCAGCTGACACCATTGCCCAAACGCAACCAGTAATTACATTTCTGAAGACCGTAAAAGAGGGGGACCTAAAGCAACTGAAATCTGCATTCTCCGAGAAAATGCAAGCGCAATGCAAAAAAGAAGGATGGGATAAACTCTTGCAGGGATACCAAAGGAACTTCAAGGAAGTCTTTAGTGATTACAAACTCGATGACTTCACTCTTTCATACAAAGGAAACCATGAGAAAGGCAGGGTATTAGTGGTTCACAAAGGTTACTACTTTCCTTCGCTGTCCGTAATCAAGGAGAAGGCCGAATGGAAGCTGAACCAGCATTGACCCTTCGGAGCCAGCCGATCAAGTAGTGCTAGCAGCACGGGTAACTAGCTGGAAAATGGATTCGGGGCTCAGACAAATGATTCCCACGGCTCCGTTTCCTTAATATGAAATCGCTCCTCACTCTCATTGCCAGTTTACTGCTCATTCCACTGACCCAGGCGGCCGCGGATAAGCCGACCGTTTTGATTGTGGTCACCAACCATGCGAAGATGCCTGATGGAAAAGCGACCGGGCTGTGGCTCGCCGAGGCTACCCACCCATGGCAGAAATTTGTTCAGGCCGGATATGCGGTCGACTTTGCCAGTCCGAAGGGTGGGAAATCGCCGATCGATCCACGCAGCACCAAGGCACCCGACGCCGTGAACGAGCAATTTTTAAACGACAAAACCTACCAGAACGCGCTCGATCAAACCAAGGTGCTTAAGGATGTGGATGCCAAAAACTACGCCGCCATCTTCTTCGCCGGCGGACACGGCACGATGTGGGACTTTCCCGCTGCTCCCGGAGCCTCGGAGATCGCAGGAAAAATCTATGCCCAGGGCGGAATCGTCTCGGCCGTCTGTCACGGCCCGGCGGCGCTGGTCAACTTGAAGCTCCCTGATGGCTCGCTGTTGATCAAAGGGAAAAAGGTCACCGGTTTCACCAACAGCGAGGAGGACAAGGTAGGGCTCACCGAGGCTGTGCCATTTCTGCTGGAAGACAAACTCAAGGCCCAGGGAGCAAGCTACAGCTCCGGCCCGGACTTCAAAGCTCACACGGTCGTTTCCGACCGACTGGTCACCGGCCAAAACCCAGCCTCGGCAGCCCCTGCGGCGGAGGCGATTATCAAGCTTCTGAAAAAGCGCGGCTAAGCCTGGAGCTGGACGCCTTAGCGTGGTGGACAGCTGGAAAGCTCTGATGTTTTCAACGCCATAGGCTGGCCACCGGGGATTTGCCCCTTGTCATGGCACGTTTCTTCATCTTGAGTTGCCCCTTGTTTCTCGAGGATGCCCGATGGGCTCCATCACTCCACTCACGCTACCATCATGACCACGATCCACGCAGCTTCACGCTCGATTTTTTCTGCCTCCCTGACTCCATTTTTCCGGCTGAGCCTGCTGCTTGCCTCTACGGTCATGGCGGCTGCCCCCGTCGGTGCCCAGCAGGCGGCGACCAAAGCTAGCGTGGTCGCGGGCTCTGAAGTCAGCCTGTCCGCCATCACCCAGGCCACCTGGGTGCAGGGCGAGGGACCCAAAGCCTTTGAACCGGGCAAAGTCTACATCTTCGAGTGCTGGGCGACGTGGTGCGGCCCCTGCATCATGATGATCCCCCACGTCAACGAACTGCACAAAAAATACTACGACAAGGGGCTGCGGGTCTACGGCATGAGCGTCTGGGAGGACGATCAGGCCAAGGTGGAAAAATTCGTCAAATTCAAGGGCGCCAAGATGTCGTATCCGGTTGCCTTCACCGGTAAGGGCTCGGCATTCGAGAGCGAATGGCTGAAGGCCGCCGGCGTGAAATCCATCCCCCATGCATTCATCGTCAGAAATGGCAAACTGCTGGCGTCCACCCAGGCTTCCCGGCTCACGGACCAACTGATCGAGACCCTGCTCGCCGGTGACGAGGGGGCCCAGCAAGGCGCAAACACCCTGCTATCCGCCCAGAACCAGCAGGGGAAAACCAAGCAACTGGTGCAAGCCATCTACAACGCCAGGAACAAGCAAGACGCCGCCAAGATGAGCACCCTACTCAAGCAGCTCAAAGGCATCGACTCCGCTCACCCCGAGATCCCGATCCTCGAGCTCTGGGTGCTGATTGTTTGCAAAGATTGGCCAGCGGCCGTGACTGAGCTCAAGGAGATGCCTGTGAGTGAGACCAAGAACTCGTTCATCTCGATGACCGGCATGCGGCTCGCTCGCAGTGAGCAGCACGGGTATCCGGAGGACTTCATGAAAGCCTTCGTGCCACTCTACGCCGACTACGTCCTGCGCAACGAATCGCCCATCGGTCCGAACCACTTTGTCAGCCTGAGCATCCACCAATGGCGTCTCGGAAACAAGGAAGACGCAGCCATGACCGCCAAGCAGGGTGTGGCAGCAGCCAAGGCCTTCGCCGTGGGAAGAGCATTGCCCATCCAACCCTACGGACGCTTTGCCAAATCCGTCCATGAAGGCAGCCTCCCCACGCTCAAGGACCTGTCCAAGTGGCAGCGTGAAGCCAGAGAGCAAGCTGCGCCGAAGAAGTAAGCGGACGCAGCAGACGCGCCGCTTTTCAATAAATCTGAGACCTGCTCAGGTCTCGCCGCGGATCTAACCGATGGGCGAGATGTAGTAGCGGGAGGAGATCCCCTCGATATCGTGGTAGTAGTAAAAACACTCCGGATCGGCAGCCTGCACCGCGGCGATCATCTGCGGCAGCTCCTCGTGGGTGATGATGGTGCGGATCACGCGGAAGGATTCCTGGCTGTGGCCACCGGTGGACTCGTGCAACGAATAGGTCCGGTGCGCTGAGGTGGCCGTGATGGATGCCGCCACCGTCTTGTGGTCTTTGGAAATCACCGCCAGCATGGTGATCTTGAATTTCCGGTAGAGGTTATTGAGCATCTCGGCGGAGACGAAGATGTAAATGCAGGTGTACATCAGGGTGTTGATCACCGTTTCGAAGTCACCATTTTTCAAGAAATCCATGCTCAATCCGAATGCCGTGGAGCCGATCGATGAGATCACCGCAATCGAACCCACAGGTTTCAGATACTTGATGGCAAAGTAAGCGCCGAGGATGTCCTCATCACCGGTCGACCCCCGATTTTGGAAAGCCATCGCCTTGGCGACGCCGGCGAGGATGCCCCCGAACAGCACCAGAATGATCCGTTCGTTCTGCGGTTCTGGATCGGCAAAGCGAAGCTCCGGCAGCACAATCAAGCCAAGCACCACGGTGCCGACCACCACCATCGAGCGCAGGGCAAACACCCGCCCTACCTTGGTGAAGGCAAAACAAAGCAGCCCGGCCTGGAAGATCACGTAGAGGGTGATGAACAGGGCGTAGCTCTCGAAGTAATACGAGAGCGCCGTGGCAATCCCTTCGGTGCCTGTTAGGATCACCTTGGACGGGAGCACAAAGTATTTCAGGGCGATGGCATAGAGCACGCCAGCCAGGATCACCAGGCCATACCCCTTCATCCCTTCGCGGAGGGCTGTGTTCGTTTCGAGCTCGTTCATCAGATATAAAACTGGCGATAGAATCTCCTATCCTGATCGAACTGCAAGGAGTTCTTTGCACAAACGCAGCGATGGCTCAGCGGCCTGCCGAGTCTAACACATAATGCTCCAGCTTGGCGCGCGTCAGCCGCTGGTTGTTGCGCCGGAACCGTGACTTGGTGAAAAGTTCCGGCACGCTGCGATCGGCCCCCGATAGCGTGAAGTCACTTTGTCGGCTGAGCCAGATGACGAAGGTGTCGGGCTGCTGCCATTCTAACAACCTTGGCCCGTAGAGCACATCGCCATCATGAACCGACACCAGGCAGATCTTTCCGTCCGCAAAAACCAGGCCGTGGCCGCAGTAACTTTGATGACTCTGCCAAATGCCAGCTTGGCCGTTGTCCGCCACCAGTTGGGCCGCCACGCGTGCCGCCAGCTGCTCGCCAATTTCCGTTCGGCTCAGGGCGGCGATTTTCTCCGGATCTGACCAGGGGCACTTGCTCATGAGATGTTAGTGGGGGCTGTTTGTGGGATGAAATTTCAGCCGTCTACTCGTCGATGCAGCGGGTGCCGGTCAGCAGATCCTCCGCGCAGGATTCGCCGTGCAGCACCGAGATATCGCCGGTGGTTTCCAGCACGACGGCGCGGACCTCCTGGAGATCCAGCACATTTGCCTCGCGCAGCTTCGCCATCAGATCGCTGCGGGAAACTCGGGTGGCACTGAGCGCCTTCTCGATGATGGCACCGTCACGCATCAGGATCACCGGCTCATTCTGCATCAGGTCCTCGGCGGTGTCCGAGCGCTTGCGCAGGCTGGCGGCGAGTCGCTGGACGATAAAGAGTGCCGCCATAGCAATGATGCTCTGCACGAAACCTGACCAGTTGGTGGCCTGGCTGGCACCGGCTAACAAAGAGCCCACCGCCACCGTCATGACGAAGTCAAAGTTCGTCATCTTGGAAAACGAGCGCAGACCATTCACCCGCACTAACAAAACAACCCAAACCAGCCCCACGGTGGTCAGGATCAGGCCGCGCAGGATGAGATCGAGAGTGGGGTGCGAAACAAACATGGCTAGGGGAATCATACCAACATGCTCGTGCAGGCTTCCCCTGCTCGCAAGGAGGAATCTTGAGATCCCCCCGGCGCGCGGCCCCTAACTGCCATCTGACGCTTAGTCCCAGCCGGAGACCGTGAGCTTTCCAATCGCCGACTTCGCCTCCATCCGGCGGTGGCCTTCGAGGATGTTCTCGGCCTGGATCGGGCTCAGCTGATCGTTGGCGGTGGCGATGAGTTGCCCGGCATCGACCAGCTCCGTCACGCGGTTGAGAATGTGGTGCTGCTCGATCATGTCCGGAGTGCTGAACATCGAGCGAGTGAACATGAACTCCCAACAGATCGACACCGACTTCACCTTGAACGGGCCGGTGAGATCGAGCGCTTGCTCGTTCCCGGTGATCAGGACGATGCCACCCTGGGGAGCAATCATCTCGCCCATGGCATCCCAGACGGCATCGATGTCGTTGTAGTTCGCGATGTAATTCACCATCCCCAGGCCGAGCTCTTTCAGCTGCGCCGGCATGTCCTCGTGGTGATTGATAATGTGATCGGCGCCGAGCTTGCGGCACCAGCTGGCGCTCTCCTCACGCGATGCGGTCGCCACCACAGTGAGCCCGGCCAATTTCGCCAGCTGAATGGTGATCGATCCCACACCACCGGCACCCCCGATGATCAGCAGTGTCTGTCCGGCATTTTTCTCCGGAGTATCCACATCGATGCCCAAGCGGTGAAACAAAGACTCCCAAGCGGTCAGCGCGGTGAGTGGTAGGGCGGCGCTGGTGGCTGCGTCCAGCGAGGTGGGGCGCTTGCCCACGATGCGTTCGTCCACCAGCTGATACTCGGCATTGCTGCCTGGGCGGGTGACATCGCCGGCGTAATAAACGCGATCTCCCGGCTGGAAAAGCGATGTGTCCTCGCCACCACTGACCACCACCCCTGCGGCATCGAAGCCGAGGATTTTCGGATCGTCACCCTCGGCGGGGCGGACTTTGTAATCGACCGGATTCAGCCCCACGGCCTCCACCTGGACCAAGAGATCGTGGCCGGTGGGTGTGGGCGTCTCGATCTCGACATCGATGGCAGATCCAGCTGCGCTGCTGTTTCGGATAAATTGGATGGCTTTCATCAGGCTGTGTATTGTTCAGGGTTGAATGGGGATGGTAGCACAACTGGCCGTCGACTTAACCGGCGTTCTCGCTCAGCTGCTGCACGGCCTCGACGATGTCCTGGGGCTCGGCACGGGTGCGGTAATCGACATCGACAAAGCGCCAGCGCACCACGCCTTCGGCATCGAGCACAAAGGTGGCGGGGATGGGAAGGATGCTGGCATTGCCATCGTTGATCGATTCGAGGTCGAGCCCCCGGTCGTCGCGCATGTGGCTGAGCAGGCGTTCCGGCACCTCCCAGGCAACGCCGTAGCTCGCCGCGGTCTTGGCGTCCTGATCGCTGAGCACGGAGAAGCTGAGCTCTTGTTTTTCCTCGTCGCTCAGTGAGGCATCCGGCTTCTGCGGACTGATGGCCACCAAGCTGGCACCGAGCTCGCGCAGCTCGGGGAGGCGAGTCTGCATCGCCTGCAGCTGGAGGTTGCAATACGGGCACCAGCCGCCGCGATAGAAGGTCACCACCACCGGACCACAGGCGAGAAGATCGCTGAGGGCGACCAATTCTCCGCGGGCATTCGGCAGTTCAAAATCGGGGGCTTTCTGAGCGAGATCGATCGCCTCGGCTCCGCGTTGGAAGGATTTGGCCTCGGCCAGCAGCTCATCCACGGCGCCCATGAAGTCAGGGTTGGCTGCGCGGGTTTTGGCGATTTGCTGATCGGTTTGCTCTCTCAGAGATAGATGATTCATGATGGCATGACTGATACGACATGCCGGCAGCGGGTCAAGCGGCCATCGCTGCGGACGGCCACCTTTTTTCCACGCTGCCGCGATCACTTAGCTCTTCGGAATCTTATACAAGGTGTAGTAGGCCTTGGATAAAAATGGTCCGTGTTTCTTGCCGTAGGCGGTGTTCGCCAGGTTCAGGCGGAACACGCGGGCGCTGTGATCGGACTGCGCACGCTTCACTTTGAAATCATCCAGGGTGACGTGGCAGATGGTCTTCTCGGCATTCCAGCGGGTGCTGCTGACCTTTTCCTTACGCACACCTTCGCGGGGCGAGCCGTATTTCGCGCTGTTGATGTAATACCAGGAATCGCACTCGATGTTGGCCGCTTCATCCGCGCCGGACTGCGGCTGGGTGAAGTGGATATCGAAGCCCTCGGCAGTGACTTTCACCGTCTTGATCGCATCCACGGTGACCGAGGGATCGTAAACGATGCGCTGGAAGGCAGCGAGCTGACCACCGAGCGCGCGCCAGCCACGACCAGTCTGGCCGATCCAGAGGCTCGAGTCTGCCGGGTTGAAACGGATTCTCACAGCGCCGGATTCCAGTCCCTCGGCGAAGGGAATGGCGACCGCTTGCTCCTGGCCATCGACCACTTGGGAGTCGATGCGGTAAATGTTCGACTGCATCTGGTCGCCCAGGAACATCTGGCCTTGGAAAGGTCCGAAGTTGATCTTATCGGTCAAGAATTCCGGCGATCCGGGGGTGTTCATCACCTCGCCGTGAGGCAGCAGGACGAATGGCAGCTCGCGGCTATCCTTGACCGCATCCCACTGGACATCGGGGCTGGAAACATTCTTGCCGGGGAGATCGATCAGACCAGTCGGGTTGCCGTAGAACTTGCCTTTGTGCACCTTGAACATCTTCGAGGTGCCGACGAATTCACCCTGGTTCTCAGCGTAGACGATTTCATTTTCAGGCGACAATGCCAGGCCGGCCGGGCTGCGGAAACCATTGGCGTAGAGCTCCGTGTTCCCCTGCTCATCGGACGAGAGCATCCAGCCGCGCAGACCACCGCGGGACCCCATGTAGCGGCCTCCCGCCTTGTAAGCGCCCATCACCTCGTGGCTGAGGTTGAGGGTGAAGAGGTAGTTGCCATTGTACTTGATCGGCCCGTGCAGATACTCGTGGTAGCCGCCATTGAAACGGAACTTATCCGTGATGTTGATGCGTTTTTCCGCCCAGTGGTCGTGATCGCTATCGATCAGGCGTGTGAGGCCGGCCTTCTCGCCGATCACCACCTCATTGGGGGAGTTCACCACCATACCGATCGATTCGTAAGCGCCTTCGGCAAACAAGCGCCACTCACCATCGACCACTTTCCAGATGCCTGCGGTGCGGGTGGAGACGAAGGCTTCGCCCTGATGGAACTCGATGCCGAGAGGCTCGAACATCAGCTCGCGGCCGAAGGGATCGGTGGGCGGCGTGCCATCCTCGATGCGGTATCCTTCTGGCAAGGTGGCCTCTTTTTTCGATGGCTGCCACAGCAGCTTCTGCGGCGCGTAGCTCTCGCTGGCGGCGACGTCCGATGGATAACGGCTGCCGGACAGCGGTGGCAGGGTCGCCTTGAAGGTGACGGCGGAATGCTCGCCGGCGGGCAGGATCCACTTGCCATCGCGCAGCTCGCCGTGGGAGACCTGCACCTTGTCCAATTTCCCCGCAGGGATGGCGAAAGCCTGCTCGGACTTCAGCTTGAGATCAAAGCTGGCCAGCAGCTCGGAGGACTTGCTGATGTTAACGGTCACGGCCACTTCATTGTCGTCCACCTGGTAGCGGAAGGTAGGGACTTTCTGCTTCGGTGTGTCCACCCCGAGGAACTTCGCCGGGTAGGCATTGACGGTTTTCATGAAGTCCGCCTTGTCGTTGACGAATGTCTCCGACTGCTTGACGTCGAACATCGCCGGCGGCGAGGTGTAGCTGAGATCGACCAATTCCCCCTTGGCATCGAAGGGCTGGAAGAGGTTGGAAATCTGGTAATCGCGGCTCTTGTAGCCGGGCTGGGCAGCACCGCCTTTACCGCGGCTCACCTGATCTTTTTTCTGAATGAACGGGCCGTCCCAGACTTGGGCGATCGCCATGTTACGCGGATCGAAGCTGTAGCTGATGTCGCCGGGCAGGCCGACGTGGTAGGCGCGGGCGGAAATGTGCTCGCCCATATCGACCCGCTCCAGGCGCGGATAGTCTTTGATCAGGATGGCGATGGGATCTTTTTCCAGCTGATACTTGGCGGCCGGCTTCTTCTTCCAGAGCACCTTCGGACCTGCGTCCTTGGGCTCGTTCAGGGTCAGCAGGTAGCTGTAGAGCGCGTTGATTTCATCGTCGTTGATCGCCTTGAAATCATAGGCGGGCATGATCGGCAGGTGGTTGCTGCCATCGGGCTTCACCGAAAGCGCCTCGTGCGGGCGGCGGATGGAAAATGTCAGGTAAGCGAGGTCCGCAGGCAGCTCCTTGCGGTGACCTTCGCCCGGTTCAAAGACCTTGGTTTTTCTCCCGGTCAGAGTGAACAAACCGTAGAGCGACGGCCCGGTTTTCACCTCGCCTGAGGTGGTGCTGTGGCACTCGACGCAACCTTTCGCCTGGAACACCTTGCTACCGAAATCGACGGCATTGATCATCATCTGGCCTTGGCGATCCAGCGGAGCGGCCTCGCTGCCCTTGAGCGCGGGCTCACCCTCGGTGCTCAGCTCCAGCTTCTTCACCTCGAACTTGCGGATGGCGACCGGGCTGGTCTTCCCCTGGATGAAAATCGATTCCGGCTTGGCGGACTCATTCTGGAACACAGCTGAGCGCGACGGCCCTTTGGCCACCTGGTTCTCGTGGGCCAGCTGGCCATTGACCAGCACCTTGAGGAACTTCGCGTGGTGGGTCTTGCTGCCGTCTTTGGCGAAACGAGGTGCGCGGAAAACGATTTCGAGCGTCTGCCACTCGCCCGCCGTCTTGGCGGCATTCACCTTCGGAGCGACGCCTTCGAAGCCCTTCGGATTGCGGTGATTGTCCCAGCGCTGGGCGATGGCTCCGAGGTCTGAGATGCTGGTGGCTTTCTTCCCGGCACTATCGCCAATCTGGATCTCGTAGCGGCCCATGACGTAGACGCCGGAGTCCGCCCCCTTCGGGATCATGAACTCCATCTTGAGGTGGAAATCTTGATACTTCTCCTTGCTGCGGAGAAAGCCGGCTTTGTCAAACTTGCCATTCGGCGCGATGTTGGCGAGCAGGTCGTCGCCTTGGCTGCGCACCACCAGACCTTCCTTGTCGGCCTCCAGCTTGCCGAAGCTATTCCATTTTGTATCAGGCGCGAACTGCTCTTCGAGCTCCGCAGCGTTGACAGTAACAAGGCCCAGCACAGTGGCAGTGACCGGGTGGATCAGGTGATTCAATTTCATAGATTGGTGGCTCGGTTCGAACATCGGCCGCGAGTTCCACAAGCGGCACAAGCAATACGCATAAGCTGGCGATAACTTTCCTCAATAACAAAGCGCGTAAAAACCGTCCCCAAAAAGGTCATAGTTAGGTGCATCGCCCCAAGCCAAACTCCCTCAAACACCAGTCCCCAGAGCAATCCGATAGCGCTGGGTAAGGTAATCGCGCAGCGCTTCCAGCTCCCGATTCACGATTGCAGCAAACCGAAGGAAGCCAAAGGCAGTCGGCCAGCTATCTACCGTTTTGAGACTTTGATGACACTAGTCCGTGTTTAGAATAATAACGACACATCATAACAGATCAGATGTTTAGCCAGATGCGTCAAATCTCTTCCTGACCCCTATTACGACGAAATCATCTGCCCCCATTGCAACAAGGCATTCAAAATCGACGAAGCAGGCTATGCCGACATTCTGAAGCAGGTTCGTGACAGTGACTTTGAAAAGCAGTTGCATGAGCGACTTGAGCTGGCCGAAAAGGACAAACAAAACGCCATCGAGCTCGCCAAGGAAAAGGTCGCCAGCGAAATGCAACAGACCGCCGCGCAGAAGGATGCGGAGATTCAAGACCTCAAGGCCAAGCTGAACGCCAGCGAAGTCTCCCAGAAGCTCGCCATCACCGAGGCCGTCAGCCAGGTGGAGAAGGATCGCGACGCACTGCGGAACGGCCTCAAGCAGGTGGAGCTTGAAAAGCAACTCGCCGAGAAATCACTCAAGGACAAGTACGAAACCCAGATCAGGGACCGCGACGACGCCATCGAGCGACTCCGCGACATGAAAGCTCAGCTGTCCACCAAGATGGTCGGCGAGACTCTCGAGCAGCACTGCGAGACCGAGTTCAACCGGATCCGATCCACCGCATTTCCGAGAGCCTATTTTGAAAAGGACAACGACGCCCGCACCGGCAGCAAGGGCGACTACATCTTCCGCGATACCGACGAAGAAGGCACCGAAATCGTTTCGATCATGTTCGAAATGAAAAACGAAAGCGACACCACCGCCACCAAAAAAAAGAACGAGGACTTCCTCAAGGAGCTCGATAAGGACCGCAACGAAAAGGGCTGCGAATACGCCGTGCTGGTCACCCTGCTCGAGTCAGACAGCGAGCTCTACAACACCGGCATTGTCGATGTCTTCCACCGCTACCCGAAGATGTATGTCATCCGCCCGCAGTTCTTCCTGCCCATCATCACCCTGCTGCGCAACGCCGCGATGAACTCGCTGAAATACAAAAGCGAGCTCGCCCTGGTCAAGGCGCAGAGCGTCGATGTCACCAACTTCGAAGCCGACCTCGACAACTTCAAAAACGCCTTCGCCAAAAACTACGATCTGGCATCCAGAAAGTTCCAAACCGCCATCGACGAGATCGACAAGTCCATCAGTCACCTGCAAAAAACCAAAGACGCCCTCCTCGGCACTGACCGAAACCTCCGCCTAGCCAACGACAAAGCCCAAAACGTCACCGTCAAAAAACTGACCCGCAACAACCCCACGATGGCAGCCAAGTTTGAGGCTCTTAAGGAGCAGGAGTCGCCTGATTCTGAATCATAGAAGGAGTCTATGCAGGGCGGGGATGATGCAGTTCTGTATTTGCTCCCTTTTTGACCCTTTTCTTCTCCTATTCGCTACTACGACCACTATTATAAATCAAATCTAGTCACTTTAAGCTATGAGCGGCTTATATGGTTTCAGTTTCAATTGGGAATAACCCAAAGCGCCCTTCTTGAGGATTCTTTGTAAACACAATCAAATTGAGTTTATCTGCAAATTCTTCGGGAGGATGTTGATTTTCAATAATGATAATCTGATTTTCTGCATGGTTATCTAGCAGGTATCTATAAAAGTTATGTTTCAGAGCAGAGCCCTGTAGGTTATCCTCTTCTCCTTCAGGTGCATAATAAGCAAGCAGGGGGGAATCCATCACTACAAAACCTGGGTGGGGCAGCGAGTACTTTTGACAGAACTCGAGTAGCCCTAAGGTAACAGCAGCATGTGTGATTGCTCTTAAACCCTTGCCTCTACTGCCTCGAGGTTTTCCACTTATAACGAAATCTTTTTCTTTTTCATCAAAATAGACATTCTCAGCATCAGGAAAGTCCCAAGCTTGCAATATATTTTGCACGGTTTGAGAAAGTTGGTTAAGGACATGTTTGGATAATTCAGCGCCAGTGCCATCATCTTCAGACACATCATCACCTTCATTTTTAAGAAGCTCTTCTTTTTGGAGTTTAAGTTTATCCAGTCTTTTAACTGCATTTAAGGCGTCATGAACCTCATTTTTTTTCTCTAAAAATTCAGAGTATTGCTGCTGCATGATGGATAAATCTGGTGCCATAGTTTCTCTAATACTTTGATCAATTGATCCAAAAGAAATATCTATACCTTTTAACAGCTGTTTTAATCGATCGGACTCACCTAACAAAGATGTGATCGTGGCCTCAAGATCAGATGCCAAGGCTTTTATTTTTTCGATTTCAGCGGATGCTGCTTGAACAATTGATGCAACATCTCCATCGCAAGCACCATCGCAAGCACCATCGTCATGACCGGCCTCAGGAGGAGCTCCACAAAGAGGGCAAGTTACTTTTGCATGATGCACAAATAATGACCCTGACTCCTCGATAGCCATAAGTCTGTTAATGTCAACAGCGTAGTGAGCCCTGAGTAATGAAAATCGTTCTAGGAGGTCAGTGATTTCATCCAAACGATCTCGTGCTATTTCACGCCTTTTCACAACTTCACGGCGACGTCTCATTGATTCGTTCAGTTGGGATTGAATTTCTCCTAAATAATCCCTTTGTGAAACAATGGCATTTTCAAGTTTTACAAGTTGGGAGGTAATTTCACGTCTCGTAGCACCATAATCAGCAACTTCATCTTCCGAATCTTGGATCCACTGATCAAGTAGTTCTATTTTCGCATTAAGCCCAGTTTCAGCGGTCTCGTTTTTTTCTATAGCTACAACAGCACTGTCATCTGCACCGGTGAGCAATAGCTTCAAAGCTGAATATTCGGCTGTTTTGGTGACAACCTGACCACTGAGAAACGGAGAGTCATGCCTTATTATCTCTTTCTCATTTACGATAACAAGCCGTGCCAAATCCCTAAAACTCAGTGAGCGCGTTCCACCTGACTTATTCTTCTTCAATCTTTTATTAAGAAGATTGATTTTGTCTAACATCCAACCTGATAGGTTATCAACTTTTCCAGAAGTGTGTTTTACTTTTAGATTACCATAGCATTCAGCAACAACTTCTTCACCGATGATTCCCTCATATTGCGTATACCCACCCCCATCAACACTGCGCTCAAAAGTCCAAGAACCCTCATTTACTATTTCGATTCCAATTCGTACGCGGTCATAGCCAACTCTTTCTGGTATGTCGCGCAGCTTGCCTCCTCCTAGCAGATAATCAATGGCCTCAACCAAAAACGATTTTCCAGTTTCCGAGGCCCCACATAATACGTTTAAACCAGATTGAAATTTGATACTGGCGGAATCGCGACCGTTCCCAAGAAAACTAACATCGCGGATTACTATCTTGTTAATGTCCATGTCAATTATCTAGAGATCCTTGTAATGGATGAAACTCAGTTGTCCATTTGTCGAAAAATTTAGCCGTGATTGATTGAAGTGAATCACGGGAAGCATCACCGAAATTTAGTATTACCCACTTAGCGCGATCTTGTAAATTCTTTGTGTATGAATTTATTAAACTACTAACAAATGGCATGGCTGTTTCACTTGCTAAATATTCAATACCGTCATCCTTAACCACTCTTTCAATAAAGCCACGACTCATCATCAGCATTACCCCAGATTCAATGATACTGCGCCTAATCAACAGTTCACCCGCGCGCATAGGAAGGGGCGGATGAAGGCTTTCTGGACCGTCAACATCACCTGAGTGCACTACCAAGTAATCAAAATCAACTAACCGTTGCAAATCTAGTGAACGTGGATAGCAAGTAACAAGGATAATCATAGCGCGCATACCAGTCTCGAGCGAGCTATTGAATGGAGTTTTCAATGCGGATTCATTCATTATCGTCTATCCAAGTTAAGCGTTCGTCATCGCATAATTGATGACATATCCCCTGTTTATCAGTTACTCTTGTCACACTAGCTAGTGGGCTTGAATGCACGGCAACTTGGGCGGCTTGTGAGACGGTGTTTGTCATGCACACAATTCCTGAAATATGATTACCTTCGCAAACGTCGACAACCCCTTGGTATATATCTTCCTGTAATTGCTCGTAGGTGCCTACGGGAACGGTATCGCGTGAAAAATTGCGCAGTGATTCGGCATGGTAAAACCGCTCTCTTTGCCTGTGGAAATTCTTTTTATATCTTTCGTTTCTCTCCAAAATCTCTAGGCTGATAGGTTTACTTTCAACACCCATAGCTTCAGCATACACAGATAATAACTGGCGTACATAGCGATGGTCGGTTGACACAGTATTCTCAGCGGGAATTTCTGGTTTTGGTCGAGGGCCTAAACCTCCACCGAACCTTACGGAGTGGAATGGCGTGGTTGCATGCCCTTTGATCATCTCAACGAGTGTGATGGACTCGAAAATGGAAAAATCGAAATCATTTAAATATTGTAGAAAATCACCCTCTAAAACAATCGTAGCTGTATCTGTAATTTTCTTTTCACAGTGTTGCTCCCAATTTTTCATTAACTGCTCTTTTAGTTTTTTGGGCTTAGCAAGCATCTTACCAAGAGTGGTTCCGACTTGTTTGGGTGCTGTGAAAAAATATTTCAGTGGTGGTGGATACTCACCCTCAAACGAATAATAAATTATTTTACCAATTTCTACCCAAACATCTGTTGGATACAAGGAATGATCATAATACTTGCATTGATAGTTCACCCATCCGTCATCAAACTCGCCACTTTTGATAAAGCCAACAACATCCAGTCCTTGATCCCCAGCCCCTGCAAACCGTTTTATTTTATGATACGAACCAGTGAGGGATGTCGCCCACTCCTCCGTGAACTCTTCCCATTGATCTGGAGAAAATAATTCAATCCGCTTTGTTTTTGGAATAGGGATGCCCGAAACAACGTGCTCGGCAGTATACAACCCTACTTGAGGGTTGGGAGCCAGTTCCTTAAAATCTTCTTCGTCCATGCAGCCTTTAGCTTGAATGTTAGATGTTGCCCTACGCGCTAACAACTTCTCCTAAAATGTCTAATGTTAAATGATCATTTCGTAAATAGTAAAGGAGCATGAAAAATTGGGGGATGAAAGGGTTCGGTATAGAAATGGTGCATTTACTTTTCTACTGTGTAAGGAACTAACACGCGTTATGCTCCGAAGATACGTTACCGCAGACTATGGCGTTGCCATAATTTCACGCACAATTGTTAGAGAAGATGACTACAGCAAGGTGAATTGACAAGTATCCTGGCCGAGGTGCTGAAGGCACCATGGAACAAAGCCCATGGCTTCCAGCCATGGGTGCATGGTGGAATCGTTCGGTGCCCTGAAGGGGGCACTGGAAGCTTTGCTTAGCGATCCGTTCATGACTTCCTCGTGACCCAACGTCATCGCCCGAAACCACTCCGGCGGCCTTACAGGGCGCGGTGTTCTCATCCGTTGACCCCGGACTGAAGTCCGGGGCTGTGATCCGGTGTGCTTTCAGCACGGAAGCTGTGTGTCACAATCTGGGCCTTGCCTTGGGATGCGGTAGATCGACCTATTAGGGGTCTGAATCCCTGCGGATCATTTTTTCGTGCCAATGTCATACCGTTTCATGAGGTATTGGCTCAGGTCGGCTAGCTCCTGGTCACTGAGTGGTCGGTCGAAAATGAGGAAGCGAGTGATCTCGCCGACGAATGACTCGTGGCCGGGGTGATTGGTGGCGTCGCGTTCCTGGCCGATGGCCATTTTCGAGGAATTCGCCTTGGGATTGACCGGGACTTTCTGGCTGTCCGCTGGCGTGGCTGAGTTGATGTAGAGATCCAGGTTTACGGTTCCTTTTCCGGCTCCCATGCGGCCCATGACCAGGTAGTAGCGATGGAGGGCGAGCGGTTCCGGGGCGGTGACTTTCGGGTTTTTCTCATTCCACAGCGGCTGCCTGCCTTTTTTCTCCGCTGGCCAACACCTTGAGCCCATCCAGACGTGGTTGGCGTCATCGAGGCAGCCCCAGAAGCCTTCGTAGTTGCTGCCGTTTTTCAGGTTTCCAAAAAACGAATTCACGTCCTTCTTGCCCTGCTTCTGCTGACCGATCGACATCACGGAAACCCAGGTGTAGCCGCTGCCTGTTAGGAGGTGATCAAAGACATCTTCGTCCATGTTGATCAGCTCCTGGCGATCGAAGGCGAGGGTGTTGTGGCCGCCGATTTTTTTGACTTTCGGGACGAAGGTGGGTCGGCCTGAGCCTGGCACCTTGCGGCCTTCGTCGCGTTTCACAAAGACGTCCGCGGCGTTGCCTTTGACTTGGTTGTGCCAAGCTTTGACCCGATTCCCCTCCTCCAGTTCCACGCCGTGGTCGGCATCGAGATCGAGCATCAGGCCTTTTCTAACAGGCAGTCCGTTCCCAGCTTGAACGGCGCTGCTGGCCGCTAACAGGAGGACGAGGAGGTGGTGAATTTTCATGATGGCTTAGGGCAGACGTTGATCGAATAACCAGTCGCGCACCTTGTCGGTGCCGATCGATTGCGGCGCGCAGCCGTGGCCGCCGCCGGGGACGATGTTGAGCTTTACGCGGTCGTCGAGTTTCTGCAGCTGCTTGGCGAGCGCTGGGAGTCGGACGTTTTTGTTCAGGTCGGTATCGTTACCACCCACCCAGCACCAGACCGGTGCCTTGATTTTACCCACCACCTGCTTGGGCGATACCGGACCGGCCATGGTGACGGCTCCCGCAAACCAATCCGGCTGGCGTGCCAGCGTCAGGAAGGTGCCTTGGCCGCCATTGGAGAACCCGACTAGGTAAATGCGCTTCATATCGACCGGCAGGTGGCTGGTGAGATGCTTCACCAGCTCGTCGATTTTCTCAGGGATCTTTTCCCAGCCACCCTTTGGCGGGTAGTAGGGCTGCACCACGAAGCAGGGGTGCTCCTTGTAAATCTTCTCCTTGGTCCAGATGGTGGCGATGCTCTGGACCTTGAACTTGTCACCGGGCTTCGCCTTGTTCCTGCGACCGTGTAAGACGATGACCAGCGGGTGCTTCTTGCCACTTCTGGCGGACTTCAGTTTGCGATCGGCGTAGAACCAGAATGGCAGGCCGTCCTCGATCACCGGCTCCTCCTGATGCACCCACTTTCCTTTGATCAGATTGGTGTAAGGTTTTTCCGCTTTATCCGGAGATTCTGGCAAGGGTTTGGCGGATGTTAGACCTGCCATGGGGACGAGTAAAAGGAGGCTGAGGAGTGCTTTGGTCATCGTGTGATGGGAGTGGGGTGAAAATAGGATAGGTGGAAGCGTTAGATGCCTTTGATGGTGGCGGAGCCTTTGCCGATTTTGGCCTCCACGTTCATCATATCGAGGATGGAGCGGTGCAGGTCGCCGATCGGTTGGTTCTTGGTGGCGATGTGACGGCCGGTTTTCAATCGGCCCCCGGCGTTGCCGGAGAGGATCACGGGGATGTTTTTGCCGTTGTGCGCCTGGCCGGTGCTGATGTTCGAGCCGAAGAGCACGAGGGAGTTTTCCAGCACATTGGAGGAGCCTTCCTGCATGTTTTTCAATCGATCCAACAAATAGGCATACTGCTCCATGTAGAAGGTGTTGATCACGGTGAACTGCTCCAGCTTCTGGTCCTTAAAGCCGTGGTGCGAGGCCTGGTGGTGGGCGCTGTTGACGCCATCGAGGAAGGACATGTTACCGCCGCCTTGGAAGCCGTTGCCGAAGGACAGGGTGGCAGAGCGGGTGGAGTTGCTCCAGAATGAGAGCGCGAGGATGTCCATCATCAGTCGGCCATATTCCCGCTGCGGAATCTTCGGCTGTTTCTGGAAACGACCGTCTTTCTGATCGGCCATGTGCTCGCGGATGTCACCCTTCAGTCCGAGGATGTCCTTGAGCACGTCTTCGGTGATGTTCAGTCCGGTGACGGCATTCTGCTGGGCGATGCGTTTTTCCACTTCGCGCACGGCGGTGAAGTATTCATCGAGCTTGGCCTTGTCCTCACGGCCGAGTTTTTTGCCGAGCGCCTTGGCATCTGCCAGGACGGCATCGATGACGCTGCTATCGGGCATATTCGACGGCTCGGCTTTTGCGTGGCGTCTGCCTTTTGCCGTGGCATTCTTGAACAAGCGATCGAAGGCGCGCTGCGGGTTCACCTCGTAGGGGATGGGTGTCTTGGCATCTTTCCAGCAGATGTGGCTGGTGTAGACCGGTGTGGCCGCCATGGCATTGGCCGCCTGCGCCTGGCCACCGATGCCGAGCTCCAAGGTGGGGAAGACAGTGCTGGTTTTCAGCGCTTCGCCGATGATTTGATCAAGGCTGGCATTGTGCACATTCACCTCGCTGGGTTTCATCGTCCGGTGCGGATTCATGCCGGTCAGGAAACTGGCGGTGCCCAGGCTGTGGCCATTGCCGGGGTTCTTGATGCCGGTGATGACGTTGATGTGCTCCCGGAGGGCGTCGAGGGGTTTGAGAATGCGTGGCAGCTCGCCAATTTTCCCACCGCCCTTGTTCGGCATCCATGCGCGCGGGTTCACACCGTTGGGCATGAAGAAGGTGGCGAAGCGGATCGGCTCGCCATTGGCACCCAGCGCCCCGGTTTGTTTCCCCTGGGCCAGCACCTTGCCAGCGGGTGAAAGCGACTCGAGAAAGGGCAAGGCCATGGTAACGCCGACTCCGCGCAGGAAGCCTCGGCGTGATGAATTAAAGGTCTTTGGGTTCATGGTGCGATGGGTGGTTTACTTCTTAGGGTTTTGGCGATTCAGGAAAGGATGACTGGTGACGACGGACATGATCAGCGTGTGCATGCTGCCATTTTCCTCCATCACCTTGTTGGCGATCTCGCGGGTGACAGGTCGATCGTAGGGAGTCAGCTCGCGGCCGAGGGCGTAGGAGAGAAACTTCTCCACCGCGTGGCGGGTGAACTCGTCCTTGCGCTTGAGCAGGAGTTTTTTCAGCTCGGCCGGGCCGGAAAAGGAATCGCCCTCCGGGGTGACGCCGGAGGTGTCGATCTTGGCTCCGTTTTGCATCGTCCGCCAGCGACCGATGGCATCGAAGTTCTCCAGTCCGAAACCGAGGGGATCGATCAGTGCGTGGCAGGCGCGGCAGTCCGGGCTATCGCGGTGCTGGTCGAGCGTTTCGCGGAATGTCAGCGTCTTGAGCTTGGAGTCACCGGCCGGCAGCTGCTCGACATCCATCGGCGGTGACGGTGGTTTATCGCCTAACAAACTTTCCAACACATAGGCCCCGCGAAGCGACGGACTGGTGCGCAGCGGCATCGATGAAGCCACCAACACACTGCCCATACCGAGCACGCCGCCACGGTCCGGGTTATTCAGTTTCACCTTGCGGAAATGGCTGCCGGTTACGCCTTTGATGCCGTAGAGTCTGGCAAGGCGATCGTTGAGGAAGCTGTAGTCGGAATCGAGAAGATCATACACACTGCCATCCTCACGCAGCAGGTGCTCGAAGAAGTTCGACGACTCACGATACATGTCTACGCGCAGGGCGAAGTTGAACATCGGGAACTTTTTCACGTCCGGATTGGCACTGCCGCGCAGCTGCTCCCAGCCGAGCCATTGGCCGCCGAGATGCATCGCGAGGGTGCTGGCTTTTTCATCCTGCAGCATGCGCATGACTTGCTGCTCGAGGACCTTGGGGTCGGAGAGCTTTTTCTCGTTGGCGAGCTTGAACAGCTCCTGATCGGGCATCGAGGCCCAGAGGAAATACGACAGTCGGTTGGCGAGCTCGAACTCGGTGAGCCCCACCGTTTTCCCACCGCCGGCGATCGGTAGCTCGGAGCGATACAAAAAGCTGGGAGAAACCAGCATCATGATCAGCGGGTCACGGATGGCGACGACGTGGTTCTTGCCATTTTTCCGGGCCTTCTGATAGACCGAGACCAGGCGCTCAATCTCATCGTCGGCCACGGGGCGGCGGTAAATCTGCGGTGCCCAGTGGGCAAACACCCTGCGCGCTCCTGCCACATTGCTGCTGGCACCGATCAGGAAAGCCTGGCGGCGCGCGTGGTTCCCCAGCACCATGTTAGAAACCTTCACCGCGGCCTCGAAGTAGTTCTCCATCAGCAGGGCGGGCAGGAAAAGGGCGTCGGCATCGTTATCGAAGCCACCCTCGCCGGCGCTGTCCTCCGGAAAATTGTCGGCCGGCCGGATTTTCAACCCGAAAAGATCGCGGATGGTGTAATTGTATTCATTCCGGTTCAGGCGGTGCAGGGTGGTGCGCCCCGGATCGGTGCCCATGATCCCCTGGTCCCAGAGGTGGCCAATCTGCATTGCCCAGCCCATTAACAAGGCGCGCTCGCGGATGTCAGGTCGGGTTTTGCGCTTGGGTGGCGGCATGACGTCCATGCGCGCGGTCTTGCCGACCATTTCCCAGAGGTCCGGGTATTTCGACGCCTCCTTGGTGGTCAGCAGGGCTTCGAGATCGATGCTACCTTCGTCGTCCACCGGATTATGGCAGTCGGTGCAGTATTTATCGACGATGGGGGCGATGTGTTTCTCGTAATCCAGCGCGCCGGCGCGAGCCAGCTTGGTGACCTGGCGCAGAGCATCGGATTCACGCAGTGCCTTCTCGGAATCTTCCACGGCGCTCGCACTAGGGGTCAGGCAGCTTGTGGCCATGGCTGTGATCAGGGGGATGATTGCCCTCAGCGGGCTCCCAGCGCCCACAGTCGTCTTTCTTGCTTCGGCCGGGAAGCGAGCTGTCGTGGTGCGGTCAGTGGGTTGCTTCATATGATCGAGATGGGTCGGTTGGGAGAAGTAGTCGCAGGGGATCACAATCGTCTCTACACAGTATAATGTTAATTCTGATGAGATGTTACCAAATTGATGGGAAATACTTGGAAATGACACTATTTCGGCTGCTGCCGCCGCCTAAGGTTTCGGTTTATTGATCCACTGCCATCAGCCCCTTGATCTCAGCCGCAGTGAGCGCTCTGGGCAGAATCCAGACCTCGTCAATTTCCCCGTAGAAGGGAGCCGGCGAGGCATTGTCATACGCACCGCAGCCAATCTGCAGCGGCTGTGAGTTCGGGTGTTTGATGACGGTGCGGATAGCTTGATCGTCCCTCGGCAAATTGCTCAGTTCGCGGTCTACCTGCTCGCGTTTGCCATCGATATAGAGCTCAATCATCTCGCCGTGGGTCGTCTCGGTGCCTCGGAAAACGGCGGCGACGTGATGCCATTCCCCTGCCGCAAGTTCGGTGGCTCCAGAAAAGTGCAGGTTATGGCCCAGCGAGAAGCGCAGCACCCGCTGCCCGGTCTTCCGTGATTTGGAGGTCATGATCTGACAGCGGCCCGATGGCCGAGTGCTCGGCGTCCCCCAGGAAACAATACCGGCCAATTGGACGCCGTGGGCTGCGTCCGGGCGGATCCAACATGCGATGGTTCTCGGTTTCGCCCCACCAATCCCCGGCCAATCGGTGCGGACCGCATCCTCCGGATCTTGGACGGAAAGCGCCTTACCACGCACTCCACGGGTGAAGGTTCCACCGCCGCCACCGCGCGTGGCGGCCTGCATGTTCTCTACCGCCGGGTAGGAGCCCTCCGGCGTCATCGGCTGGGGTCCATCGAAGGAAAAGTGGATGCCGGGTAAGTCCGACGGCAGGCTGGTGAGAAACCGTTGCTCGCTCAGCTCCGTATCAATCCAGCGACCGACCGGTGAAACTCTCAGAGCCGCCCCTTCACGCAGGTCCTGCCCCTCCTTCAAGGCAAAACGCGCCGAGCAATGGACGCGACCATCGAAAACATGCACCTCATCGGCATCATTCGGGTCGGCGACCAAGCCGAACTCCGTTCCATGATCGACCACTTCCACCGATGGCGTGAGCACCCGGAACCCCTGCCCTGCCTCACTGACTCGGAACCAGCCCTTGCCCTCACGCAACTCCAGCAGCCCCGGCCCGGTGAGATTGATTTCTGCCGGACCTTCAATGATCGCCAACACCCCCGGGAGCTCGATGCGTGCGACGCCGAACTCGATGGTCAAGGAGTCGCCAAACTTCATCCGGCTCGCCTGCTCCATCGACCCCGACCACGACGTGCCGGGGCTGAATGTCACCGGAACACCCGCCTCTTTCCCAGCACGCGAAAACCAGTGCATGGCGACAAATGACAAAAGCAACAAAGCCGCAGCAGCCATGGCAGAGTGCAGCATCAGCTGGCGACGGCTGCGTGACTTGTCCCCGGCACGCAGGGACGGTAGCTCCAATCGCTCCCGCAACTCCGGAGTGGCGGGCAGGACCTGGCATTGCAGCGCCTCGTGCAGCAGCAGCTCCACCCTCATGGATCGGCGATAGAACTCACGTGAGGCGGCACTCCCCTTGAGCTCGGCTTCCAGCCGGGCGACTTCATCCGCTGTGGCCTCTCCGTCCACCATGTTCTGGATCAGCTGTTCAAGGTCGCGTTTTTTCATACGATGCTCCCCTCCTCTCCCATGTTCTGCTCCACGCAGCGCTTCAGGGCCGCACGCAGCCGAAACAGGCGCAAGCGGAGGCTGCCAGCGCTGAGGCCCATGCGTTGGGCAAAGCGCTCGACTCCTCCGTGGCTGTTGTAGCGAGCTTGCACGAGATCCAGGTCCTCATCCGGCAATTGGTCCAGGCAGGACTCGAGCGCCGTCAGCTGCTCTTCGTACTCACATTCATCTTCCTGCCACTCGTCCGCCAACTGCTCGAGCAGCTCCGGCGAGAAAAACTCCACATTCCCACGCCGCTTTTTCCGCAGGTGACCCAGCACCGCATAGCGCGCGATGGTGAACGCCCAAGCACGAAAATTGGTGCCCGCTTCATACTGGTCGCGTTTTTGCCAAAGCAGCAAATTAACCTCCTGCGCGACGTCTGACACATCGCTGGTGCCACTCATCAGATAGCCGATGAATGCCCGCAGCCCCGACTGGATTTCCGTGATTTCACTCATGAAAACCTGCGCTGGGTCATGCGATGCGTCGGGGGAAGATTTCATAGGCGACTCAATACATGACTATGACCGCGAGAGCCCAAACGTTTCCAGAAAATACCCCATATATCCAAATAAATTGTCCTAGAGCGGTCGGATCGTCTTGTTAGTCCCAGACACGCCATCACCAACAGGTAGAATCCTGACCCCTGGCAATGTTCCGCGACCTTGCCATCAGGGGAGATCTCGTTAGCTTGAGTGTCATATGAATATCGTTCCGAACTACGGGAAATGGATGGCCGCATGCTGCCTAGCCACCTTCTGCGGCCTGACCGCCCACGCGCAGACCTCCGCCAAGCCCCCACTGATCGCCGGTGAGGCACTGAAGGGCGAATCCGTCTGGATCGCGCCCGAGCTGAAGAAGGTGACCGACCGGCCTGTCAGGATCGTGGTCTGGTTCGATCAGCAGTTCCTCGGTGATGGAAAAGCCTACCAGCGCCGCGCCAAGGAGTTTGCTAACAGCGGCCGACGTGAGCTGCGCAGTCGCGTGGTGCAATCGCTTAAGACTCTCAGCGCCAAGTCCCACAGTGAAGCGAAGAATGACCTCACTGCTCTGCAAGAGAGTGGCGCCATCAAGGATGTCACCCCGCACTGGATCATCAACGGCTTCAGCTGCACGGCCAATGCCGAGGGCATTGAGCAGCTTGCCAAGGTGAAGGGAGTAAAGAAGATCTTTGCCGGTCGGCGCTCGTTGCGCAGCGTCCAGGCGCAAGCTCCTGCGCCGCTTGTCAAATCGCCTAACAGACCCAGCCAAACCAGCAGCAAGAACCTGCCATGGTACATCTCAAAACTGCATGCCGACAAAGTCTGGAAAGAGCTAGGCGTCACTGGCGAGGGCACGCTGAACATCGTGCACGATAGCAATTTCATCATGACTCCCTCGCTGGCCCGATCCGTCTACACCAATGCCAAGGAGACCCCTAACAATGGCAAGGATGACGATGGCAACGGCCTGATTGACGACTACCATGGCTACAACTTCAACACCCGCTCACCGAACCTAACAACACGCAAACTCAAGGGCGACGCCACCGACCGGAAAAACCTGCACGGCACCAGCTGCGCGCACATCATCTGCGGCGTGGAAACGGAGACCGGCATGCCGCAGTTCGGCATCGCCCCGATGGCGCGATGGGCGGGCGTGATCACCAGCGCGGACATCGAGTCGGCTGTGGAATGGGCCATCGAGCAAGGCGCGGACACCTACAGCATGAGCTTCTCCATCCCGCATCTGGGTGAGACCCGCAGCCACTGGCGCAAGCTGATGGAGCACGGATCATTCTGCGGACTGTTCTTTGTCTCCGGTGCAGGGAACTTCGCCATGAGCACCAAAGTCCCCGTGCAGATGCGCACGCCCGAGGACATTCCGGAGGCCGTCTTTGCCGCGGCGGGAGTGCAGAAAGACCTCTCACGCACCCTATTTTCCAGCCAAGGACCGGTGGAATGGAAGACCGAGCACTACCGCGAAGGGCGGGTGCAAAAACCGGAAGTGTGCGCATTCAACCACGGCGTGCCCCTGCTGATGCCGGATGGCAAAGTCATCGAAGGTCGGCTCAATGGCAACTCCTTCGCCGGCCCGATGTTCTGCGGCACCATCGCTCTGATGCTCTCCGCCGACCCCGACCTGCTGCCCTGGGATCTGAAAAAAATCATCACCCGCACCGCCACCGATGTCGGCCCGAAGGGAGTCGATTACCAAACCGGCCACGGCCTGATCCACTGCTACAAAGCTGTCGCCGAGGTCATTCGCCTGCGCGAGCTGAGAAAAGCTTCCCAATGATGGCTAACGGCTCGAGGCAATCGACCGACGGAAGAGCTGCAGGCTGATCAGGAAAAAGATCCAGCCTTGGCCGGCGACCACGGCAAACTGGGGCCAGACGGTTTTGAAGTCCGCGCCACGGAAAAGGATCGCTTGCGACCCGGAAATGAAGTGGCGCGAGGGCAGAAACCAGGTCAGTTTCCTCAGCCACTCAGGCTGGCTCTCGATCGGGGTCATGCCCCCGGACAACAGGTGGACGACGAGAATCACCACGATGAACAGCAGCGCGAACTGCGCCATCGACCGCGCCACCGTGCCCAGAAAAATCCCCAGTGCGGTGGCAAAAAAGAGGTAGAGCACCGTGCCTGTTAGGAAAAGGTAAACCGACCCCGCAATCGGGACCTCAAGCAGTTTCACCACGATGAAATGCAGCGACAGCACCACGCCAATAAGCAAAACCAGACTGTTCGCCCACACCTTCGACATCGCAATATCAAAGGCGGTGAGCGGCATCACCAGCAAGTGCTCCAGGGTGCCGTGCTCACGCTCCCGGATGAGTGCCGCGCCGGTCAGAATCACGGTCAGCATGGTCACCTGATCGATGAGTGCCACGATAGCGGCAAACCAGGCCGTGGTCCGGTTCGGGTTAAATGCGGTGTGGGTGACGATGTTGGCCGGGTAGCTGCTTTTTTGATCGGTGCCGCTGGCGTAGCGGTTGATCTCGTTAGAGAGGATGTTTTGCACGTAACTCGCACCCACACCGGCCTGGATGACGGCGGTGGCATCGATGTTCAGCTGCAAGGTCGGCTGGCGACCATCGCGCACGTCGGCTTCGAAATCCGGCGGGATATTGACGATGAAAATATAACGCCCCGCGTCCATCGCGTCGTCCATCTCCGAGGCTTCGATGATTTCCGGTTTGAAAAAGCTCGGCGGATAGAAGCTGTTGATCATTTTGTTAGAAAGATCCGAGCGGTCTTCGTCGACAAAAGCGATGGAGGCATTGTGCACCTCCGTCGAGGTGCCCCTGGCCATGGTGTAGACGCTGAAGGTCAGCGCCCAGATGAGCAGTACGATCACCAGCTTGTCCTGGGACAGGCTGCGCAGCTCCTTGATGCCGAGCCAGAAGATGTTCTTGATACGGTTCATGGGCAGCTAGCGTTCTTGCTTTTTCAGCGCGAGGAAGGTGAAGAATGTGAAGACGGGGATGAACAGGGCGAGCTTGATCAGGTCGCCACTGAGCTCGTTGAATGTCAGGCCCTTGGTGAAGGCACCCACGCTTGTGTGCATGTAATAGGTGGTCGGCCAAAGCGTGCCGATCCCCTTGGCCGCGCCTTCCAGGGTCGATACCGGCTGCAGCATGCCG
Source organism: Oceaniferula flava (assembly GCF_016811075.1). Lineage (NCBI taxonomy): Bacteria > Pseudomonadati > Verrucomicrobiota > Verrucomicrobiia > Verrucomicrobiales > Verrucomicrobiaceae > Oceaniferula > Oceaniferula flava. The sequence continues at coordinate 80,229 of NZ_JAFBGL010000006.1, read as the reverse complement.
GAGAACTGCACGGTCGGCAGGATCGCCAGAATCGCGGTGCCAAATACGGCGGCGACCTGGCTGGAGGTGAAGGTGGAAATCAATAAGCCCAAGCCGGTGGTTCCCATGATGTAGAGCAGCGCCCCGAGTGTTAGAGCAAAGAGATCTCCCTTCACCGGCACCTTGAAAATATAAACCGTCAGCAAGGTGAGCAGGGAAAAATTGATCATCCCGATGGCGATATACGGCAGTTGCTTGCCGAGGATGAATTCGATTTTTCGACTCGGGGTGACGTAGAAATTGGTGATCGTTCCGAGTTCTTTTTCCCGCACCACACTCAAGGCCATCAGGATCGCCGGGATCAGGATCAGCAGCACGGCGGGAATCGAGGGCACGAGGGCGTTGATGCTTTCGAAGCTCGGGTTGTAGCGGTAGCGGGGCTCGATGGTGGCGGGCAGGTAGGCCGGCACTTCGCCGAGTGTCCGGCGTGATAGATCTTGGAGGTAGATCAGGTGGTTGCCCTTCACATAACCTTCGATGGTCTCACCGCGAAACGGAGCCGAGCCGTCGATCCAGGCGGAAATGGCAGGCTGCCGACCCCGCTTGAGGTCCTTGCCGAAGTGCGGTGGGATTTCATACGCCACCGTGATGTCATTGGCCCGCATCCTCTCACTCAGCTCAGCGGCGTTGGTGATCGGTGTTTGTTCCAGAAAGTAGGGCGAGCTGGAAAGGTTCTGCAGGTAGCGCCTGCTCTCCGGTGTCTGGTCCTGGTCCAGCACCGCGTAGCGAATGTCTTCCACATCCGTGTTCATGCCGTAACCAAAGAGCAACATCAGCACCACCGAGCCGACAAAGGCGAAGATCAGGCGGACCGGATCACGAAGGACTTCCAGCGCCTCCCTGTGACTGAATGCCAACAAGCGCGCGGGGCTGAACAGGCGCAGTTCGGGCGACGGAATATCCAGATGGAGTCGCTCGTCGAAATTCGGTCTTGCGGTGTCGGTTTCGACGGCGGCGGCTGTGGCGGAGTCGGCGGCCGTGTCGCTGTGGGCTTCTTCGATGTAGGAAATGAACGCGTCTTCGAGTCGGTCCGCCTGACGCGCTGCCACCAGCTCGGCCGGGCTATCGCACGCGAGCACTTTCCCCGCGTGCATCAGCGAGATGCGATCGCAGCGCATCGCTTCGTTCATGAAATGCGTCGAGATAAAGATCGTCACCTTGTCCTTCCGCGCCAAATCGATGAGCAGTTTCCAAAACACATCACGCGCCACAGGATCCACGCCGGACGTCGGTTCATCAAGGATGAGCATCTCCGGCTCGTGGATGATCGCCACCGCCAGGGAGAGCCGTTGCCGCACGCCGAGGGGAAGTTTTCCCGACAAACGGTCGGCGCTTTCCTCCAAATCAAACTTTCCTAACAACTCTTCAATACGCGGCGTGGCACGTTTCAGATCCAAATCAAACAGACGGGCGTGCAGCACCAGGTTCTGCCGCACGGTCAGCTCCGAATAGAGCGAGAATGCCTGCGACATGTAACCGACCCGTTTGCGCGTCTGCAAATGGTGGGCGTCCGCCGGTTCGCCAAAGAGCTCGGCCTCACCCTCGGTGCTCGGGAGCAGGCCGGTCAGCATTTTCATCGTGGTGGTTTTGCCGCAGCCGTTAGAACCGAGAAAACCAAAGATCTCACCCCGGCGGATGGAGAAACTCACCTTGTCGACCGCGGTGAACTTGCCAAAGCGTCGGGTCAGCCCCTTGGCCACAATCACAGGCTCGCTCTCGGTCTCGCTGAACGGCGGAATGCTGAGCTGGTGACCGCCACCTTTTTTCCCCTCCGGCAGCAGCGCGACAAAGGCGTCCTCGAGGTTATCGGTCTGCGTTTGCTGCTTCAGTTCCGCGGGTGACCCGGTGGCTAGAATTTTCCCGTCGTCCATGGCGGCGAGCCAATCAAACTGTTCCGCCTCGTCCATGTAAGCGGTCGATACCAGCACGCTCATCTCAGGTCGCTCACTACGGATCGAGTTGATCAGATCCCAGAACTGCCGCCGTGAGAGTGGGTCGACACCCGTGGTCGGCTCGTCGAGGATCAGCAAATCCGGGTCGTGGATCAGGGCGCAGCAGAGGCCTAGCTTTTGTTTCATTCCGCCCGAGAGATTCCCTGCGGGGCGGTCTGGAAAGGGGTCGAGCCCGGTGGCCTTCAGCAGTGTGGCGATGCGTTGGCGGCGCTCGCTGGACGCCTGCCCAAATAGCCGGGCAAAAAAGTCGAGGTTCTGCGTCACGCTGAGTTCCGCATACAGGTTTTTCCCCAGCCCCTGGGGCATGTAGGCGATGCGTGGGCAGACATCATTGCGGTGGCGGCTATGGGCGATGTCGCCGCCTAACACATGCACCTCACCCTGCTGCACCACCCGCACGCCGGAGATCAATCCCAGCATGGTGGATTTTCCCACGCCGTCCGGCCCGATGGCACCCGCCATGCAGCCGCGCGGAATGTCCAGGCTGACCTCACTGAGCGCCTGGTTTTTTCCATACTGGTGCGTGACCTTGGAAAGGCTCGCCGCCGCTGTGGGAGGAGCTGGCATGGCAACTACTTGGGCTGGTCACCCGGATAACGTTTTTCGAGTGCCTCTGGCCAGGCGACGCTGTCGTCCAGTCTGATGTAGCCCATGCCGCGCACTCCGGTTTTCACCTTGTCGATATGCCGCAGCACCAGCTCCTGGGGGATGCGGATGTGGACGCGGAACATCAGCTTTTGGCGTTCGTTCAAGGTCTCCACCTGCTTCGGGGTGAACTGGGCCTCGGGCGAAACAAAACTCACCACCGCGGGGATGGCATACTCCGAGGAGGCTGCGTCCAGGGTGATGCGGGCTTCCGAACCGATGGCGATTTTTCCCGAATCCGCCGACGGCAAAAACACCTCCATGTGAATCTCGCTCAGGTCTAACAAGGTCAGTATCTTGCCGCCGGCGCCGAGCACTTCACCGGTCTCGGCGAGTCGGTAAAGGACGCGTCCTTGGGTGGTCGATTTCAAGACACACTCATCCAGCTGGACCTGGATCTGGTTCACCGTCGCTTCGGCAGCTAGCGTCGTGCTTTTGGCGGTTTCGAGGTGTGCCATGGCAGCGGCCAGCGCAGCTTTGGCTGAATCGAGCAGCGCCTTGCGTTGCTCGCCGACACGTTGGGACATGACACCTTTTTCAACCAACGGCAGCGCACGCTGCAGCTCCTGCTCGGCGAGTGTGAGGCTGCTTTTTTTCTGAGCAATCAGTGCCTCGGCCTCCTTGATCGACTCCTTGGCGCTGGCCAGCTGGGCCTTCGCCCGTGCCAGTTGAGTTTTGATCTCCGCATCGTCCATGCGTGCCAGAACCTGGCCCGGTTTGACCAGCTCGCCCTCGTCCACCAGGATTTCCGAGACCCGACCAGGATACTTGGTGGAAATATCCACCTGATCGGCCTCGATCCTGCCATTGCCGCTGACGATACCCGCCGGCAGCTCCGACTCAGGCTCACGGGTCAGATACCAGATTCCGCCCGCAACCAGTGCGAGCAGGATAAGAATGAGAGGCAGCTTGCGGGTGACCGACCCACGAGGTGCCGTGCATTGTTTTATTTTCATGATGATGCCTTTCTACTGCCACCCGCCGCCAAGTGCCTTGTAAAGCATGATGATATTCGTGCTGATCCGGGCATTACTTTGAGTGAGTTGGTCCTGGACCGTGTACAACGACCGCTGGGCGTCCAGGACAGTTAGAAAACTTGTCTCGCCACCACGATAGAGTTCCTCGGCCATCTTCACCGACTCGCGGGTGGATGCCTCCGCTTTGCGCAGCGACTCACGGCGCACCATCTCCTTGCCATAGGAAACCAGCGCGTCCTCGACTTCTTTCAGTGCGTTTAAAATCGTTCCCTCATAGGCAATCAGCGCCTGTTTTTGGCGGGCATTTTGAATGGCGATGTTCTGCCGCACGCGGCCGGCGCTGAAGATGTTCCATTTCACCGACGGGCCGACGTTAAAGACGTGGCTGGCAGACTTGAGAAAATCGCCGGAATCGAGTGACTCCAATCCCACAGTTCCGACCAGAGTCAGCTTCGGATAGAGCTCGGCCACAGCGACCCCCACCTTGGCGGATTGGGAGGCGAGTTCACGTTCGGCTCGGCGGACATCGGGTCGGCGCCGCAGCACCTCTGCTGGGATGCCCACGGCAATGTCCGCAGGTGCCACCGGGATCTTCCGGCGCGTGTTTAACTCCGCTTTTAAAGTCCCCGGTGCCTGACCTAACAAAACCTCCAACCGGTGCCGGGTGCGTGCCAGCGCAGTCTCGATCGCCGGGATCTGCGAGCGTGTCATTTCCAAATTCGAGCGCGCCTGGGTGAGATCGAGCGGTGATGCCTCGCCGCCTTGGACGTTCGCCTCAACCAGTTCCAGCGTCTTTGCCTGGGCGTCACGGTTGGCCTCCGCGACCGTTAACCGCGCCTGATACGCGCGGATTTCCACGTAGTTCACCGCCACTTCCGCCAGCAAGGTCACCCGCACATCGCCATAGCTTTCCATCTTCGCCTGCTCGTTGGCCTTCGCGGCCTGAACCTGGCGTCGGATTCCTCCAAACAAATCCAGCTCCCAGCCGGCATCAAAACCACCCTCGTAGACAGTTCCTGTGGGGTAGGGCGTTCTCGATGTTTGACTGAATTCGGTGCGGATCATGTCGCCGCCTAAATTGATGGTTGGGAACCTAGCACTGCCAGCGACCACTCTCTGCGAGCGCGCCTCAAGGAGACGGGAAGCGGCCGCTTTCAGGCTCAGATTGCCACTCACCGCCCGGTTCACCAGGTCGTTGAGTTTGCGATCGCCAAAGCTCTTCCACCACGCATTGAGTGCGCTGCGATCTAACTGACCATTTTTCAGGCCACTGGTTTCCAGCTCGCTCCAGCGGTCGGGATGATTCACATCGGGCTGTTCATAATCCTCGCCCACCGTGCAGGCGGTCAGTAGACCGATGCCGAGGAGAACTGGAGCACGCCGAGTGAATGAATCCCAGTTGAACATGGTTCAACTTTAGTAAAAACGCAGCAGTTTGGCTACGCAGATGCTCTCTAGCACTAGGCTTATTATGACAGGGTCTCCCTACGCCATCCACCGTGGTGAGATCAAACCTAGCAGCACCGTCATCACAGCCTCCTCTGTGTGCGACTCCATTTAGAGGGCCATTCTCTGCATGTGCCCCCTAACTCAACCTCCCCAGCCGAGTGCAGCTCTAAACCTTCAAGAATCACTCGCGCGTGCAACATCGACAATCACGGAACTCTTAAAAACAGTTTTATTCAGTTTGTTGTGTTCAGGATACATCAAATACACCGCTCTTTTTCTATTCCGATGCGTGGTGATTGAGCCAAACACCTTTTTCAGCTCGTTATTTTCACGGACATAAAAAACGATAGCGACGGCTTTACCTTCCTCAAAATTGAATGAGGTAATATATTCCTTACCTGGCAAACAAACCACCTTATTCGACTTGGACCCGATATGTCCACCCAGCGGTAACTGGCTGAAGTTGACAATTTGGTAGCTGCCGTAACGGAACTTGCTGGGGGAGAATTCAATCACTTTAGCGACCCCCTTCTTGCGGGTTCCATCCCACGCGAGAATCAGTAATGGCTCAATCACCGATGGAGGAACCACCACCTTCATTGCCTCTAGGAAAATTTCCTTACCCTCATCAGACAGCCCCTCTTTATAAAGCACGATTGTATTCCCTACATACCGAAAACTGCGTGTATAGGAGCTCTTGGCTGGCTTTAGAGGCAAGTAGGAACTCTTACTTTTGGCAAAGAGCTCCACTCCTTGCCATTGATTGAATGACGTCGCTCGAAACGTTTTCCCTGTGGCATCCTCAGTATCCGTTGATTGGGCCGACACATAGGAAACACTGCCCAAAATCAGGGCGACAATTAGGATTCTTCTCATCAAATTCATCTCAAGTAATTACAGGGTTATGTTTAAATCTCGTCTTTCGACAACCAGCGGAAGGACTTCACTTCGAATTTCCGACCGAACTTCTTGTTAACCTCTGGTAAATTCGGGTTCTCTTCCCATTTCTCCAGAATGGGGTGAGTCGTCGGGTTTTGGGACGGATAACTTGAACTTTGCACTGTAGCTTCCTCTGTAGTCGACGCCAGCCATTCAGGAACACGCTGCACGACCATCTCGCAGTGGGCAGTTGCTCTGATCACCCCATCCGCATCTTTACTATCTCCATAAGCACGGATCACAAAAGTATCTGAACGGGTCGCCATGACGGGTGCCAGTGAGTTGAGCACATCTCCCTGGGTAATGTGCCGAGCCATACCTTCATTGATATCTTCGGCCGATCGCTTGAGTCCACCGTCACTGGTGGATCCCATGCCAACAGACGAGTTCAGATTGGCCTCATCAATAGCCGCTTGGATGGCTCCTGCCTCACCCGTTTCATCGCTCAGCAAGCGACGATTGACAAAGTCGGCAAGCCCCATGAAAGGACCGCGCAGCTTGACCTGATCGACAATTGCTTCGGCGAGATCTTCCAGTTCCTTATCGGAGAGTGCACGGAAGCCCATGAAGTCATTATTTTCATCTCCAGCAGGAGTGCTGAAACGGCTCAGAGGAGTGAGATCATTGCCTAGGTTTTCCTCGTTGAGGCTCGTTCCGGTTAAGTAGCTAATCTCATGACCACTGAGTGAGGCTAGAACGGCCTTCCACGCTTCAATACTCGTGGAGTTCACGTTAAACGCGCCCTTGATACCAAGAAACTCCCCTATTTTCGAGTAGCCCTCGTTGCCGGTCAATTCTGCCAGATTTTCCGAGGTCACAGGCTTCAGCAGCTGCATCCTCGTGTTGGCAAAGACTTCACCAGCATTCCCATCGATGACAGCCTGAATAGCTTGCTCATGCGTCGCGTAGGGCTGACCTGGTTGATCACCCCAGTTGATCCCAGAGTAATAATAGCGATCCCACAGCGCCTCATTGGAAGCCCAGGCGGTATCAATCTGATCCTTCGCCCCTGCCGTGCCTCGTGAATTGGAAAGCTTGTTGTAAATCTTCGTGAGGTCTTGCTGGCCAACCTGCGGGCGAGAGTGGCCGATGGAGCGCATGGCGTGGAAATTCAGCTTGGATGTGTCTGCATGCTGTAGCGAGGCCAGTGAGACACTGGGAGAGTGAGGCAGATCAAAGAGCACGATCTCGGACTCACCACTTCCTGCTTCATGTGACGAGCCCCAATACCCAGGAGCATCGATGCTATCGGTCAGCTGCAGCTCAGAATAATCACCGATGGGGCTGATGCTCATGTTCCAGTTCGGGGCAATCACATCGCTGCCGTCATAATCCCTTGGGCCTACCCCCATGGCCCTGTAGTTGAAATCACTGAGAACGGCTACATTATCTTGAAAGGTCTTCAGGTTCATATCCAGGACAAACAGTGAGAGGTATCCTTGATCTGGTCGAGTCACCTGAGATTCATTGAAGACCCTGGCCTCACTCGCGTTCTGAGTGTACGGCCACACCTTGATTTGTTTGATCAGCGAGAGCGGCTCGGTATCGTTGTATCGATTAGTCGCCCAATCGTTATTATTGGAAAATGTCGACGTGTCTCCGATGTTATAATTACCACCAGTGGCTTTCTCCGGATGATACAGGCGCACAAACATATTCCCCAGCGTGGCATTGGCCTGCTTCAGACTCATCTGCACGGTGATCTGGGAATCAGTCTTCACTTCCATATAGTTTTGGCCCACCCCCCTAGCATTCGACACCAGGCCGTTTGCTTCGTTGTATTGGAATTCCGTCATGCGGATGATGTTGCGATCCGATGCTGCGATTTCCGTATTCGGCAACATACTCATGATCCTAATTTCACCAGGTTCCAGTCGATGCAGGCCGCTGGATGGTGGAGTCAGCCTGTAGGAAGTGAGCATCTTCAAGCCATACCAGTCGGAGCTCTGGTATTTCAAAATGGCGGTCTTATTCGCGCCCGACTTGTCTTCATATTGCGCAGAAAAGGCCGTGTATGAACCGACCGCGCGCATATCGACGCTCAGCGAATAAAACTCCAGGGGATAGTTGTAGGGGTTGTGGAAGGTGAAGAAAGGGGTAGCCGTCATGTAGAATTGGTCTTCTTCGCGAGCCAAGCCAAAGACAAAGACAGCGCGGAGTAATTCCGGGGTGATTTTCTGCACCGTGGGCTGCATTCTATTCCCATTACGTGCATCGTGGCCACCGCTCGCACCGTGCGAGGAAACAAACGGACACTGATAGCCGGCACCTCCATTGTAGTTGGGGCCAACATAGACGGATCCTAAAGAAGATCCTTCGAAGCCATTGGGATCTCCGGTGTAACTGAAAGGAACGACACCATGAGCTGCCAAAGCTCCGCTACTGGGCGTGGGGAGCCCCCTAAAATTCAGATCGTTGCGCTCTTTTTTATAGATCCTGTAATGGTTTCTCAAAAGATCCCATGTCGGACCGCGGTAGCGGTTAGAAGAATCCACGGGCACTTCGTAAAGGTAACCTAATTCACTGTCCGTTCCATTATGATAGTACAGCGGATTAGAGGTCACATCCGAGGGTGCAAATGAGCTGTATTCCTCCGTTTGATTCGTCTCGCCTGAATTATTGAACTCTTCAATTTCACCGAATTCTTCAGGGTCAATTTCAAAGGCTGTTGAAAGATCACGGCGGATTCCTCCGCGACGGTTATCAACCAGGAGACCGGTATGTGAAGCGGTTAAATGGTGGAAGTTCTCTTTGAGTGCTTCGGCATTCAGATCACTCAAATCGAAGCTTCGGTAGCTCATCATCTTGTCGATCTGATCGACCTTCCCGCCCTCCGGCAGGTAGGCAGTGTAGTCAGCGAGACCTGTTACCTTGTGCGCTCCCGTGCCGGGAGCTGCTGCCAACTTTCCAGTGGTGATCCAGGTATTGCCAGGCGAATTTGCTGGCTCGGCCACGTCCAGCCTAGCCTTCACCCCTTCATCACTCACCCAGTAAGCATAACCTCCATTTACCCGAGAGCTTGAATCAACCACATCGACGCGTGGGGCATACACATATTCGTCAGTCTCATTCACTGAACCTTCGGCTACCAGCGGGATCCATTCAGGGTCAGTTAGGGGAACCGCTTGCTCAAGCGCTGCAGTCGCAGAATTAAGATCGGTAGGAAGTAAGTATTCATCGCCTGAAACTAGCGCTCCCATGTAAGCGCTGTCCCTGGTCTTAATCGGATCCGTGACGTCCCAATCCGTGGTATCCCACACGGTGGTCCAATTTTTTTTGTGCGTCGCTACCGAGTCACTGAGAATCGATGCCGTTGCTGTCACACGCTGGTCGGCTCCTGCATATTTTTGTAAATCACCCAAGGCCTTCATCAACGCCATGCGAGCGTTCGCTTGCGCCGTCTGCTTGTGCGCGGCCTGGCTTTCCTGGCGCAGCTCAATCGTGGAAAGTGACAACATTGCCAGAGCAATCATGACTAATAGAACCATCACAGAAATGGTCGCGATCAGAGCAAAACCCTGTTTCGTTGCAACTGGGCGAAGACGAGTAATGTAGAGAGTCATGAAATAAATGGGTTGAAAGTGATAAAGATAGAATGACGTAGATAAAACTCGCAATCAAAAACACCTCATCTTTATGATCTCCATTCGTAATGGAAGCATTCTCAGAAAACAGTATTAGATGCTTTCTTAAAGGGTCATTTTTAGACTCTTAAGCTTAATGTGTGTTTAATTGCAAAGGTTATAGATGAAAGTGGTCACCCCAAACCATTGCCCCTCCATGAGCAGGTCAGCGCTCTTTTTTGGAAGATCGGGCAAGATGACCTGGTGAGAAGATGAGGTGACTCAAAGAAGATGCTGCTGCAGGAATGACTATTTATTAGAGGCTGGGCAAAGCGACGCGCTCTCAATCATGTTGTTTTTATTGGACAGGGAGGCCATCGACCGAGGCTTCCAGTGTGAACTGTGATTCCCCAAAACTACCATCTCCAACCTTGACGACGGACTCACGAACGAAGCCGCCATGTTGGTCATAAGTCCGTATGGCACATTCGATGAGTTCACCGGATGCCTCACTACCATCGGCGCGGCTGAGGCTCAGGAACAAACGGCCTTTGCCGTCCTCGTTGGGGCCTAGTCTTTTAAGCAGTGTGGTGAGGTCAATCCCGGCTTCGATGGGGCGATCATCACCTGGGCCTGCGATGGGGACGTGTCCCGCATTGCTTCTACCAAATAACGGCCAACCGTTAAATGCCTCTGGAGCAAACTGCTGCTCGGGAGCTGTTGCCTGCTCATCGCTAGCGAGCCCGATGTTCATACGGAGATCGGTGCGGTCACTGCAGGCGAGCTTGAGACGCAGCGTTGTCCGCGGCTGATAGCGGGCCACTTCCACCCGACCCAAGTAGTTCCCCCTTTTCCAAGTAGGATCCACCATGCCGCTGTAGAGGAGGTAGATTCGGCCATTGTTCGACCATTCGTCGCCCCAGGAATTCACAATTATGAAGGCCCCGCGTTCCCAATCGGCGAGGGTGACTTTGCCGTCGCCATTGAGGTCGACATCGTTGGTGATTTTACCGTCGCCATTCACATCATAACCGACTTCGTCATCGTAGCCGACGCAGGCAATGCCGTGGCCGTAGCCGCTGGGTCCCCACTTCGTCCAAAGCTTCTTACCGGCCTCATGCGCTCCCTTCGGCAGGGTGACGGTGACTTTTTTCAGCTCGCCCATCCGCCCATCCATGGCAAACAATCCCCCGACGGTCTGCCCGCCCTGTTTCGGTTGATTGCGATCGTAGAGCCAAGCGCGAGCCTCGTTGAGCTGCTCGACCGTATTCAGCGGCGTGTAGCGGTAGCCGGACACCCGGTATTCCATCGCCTCACGCCAGATATGGTAGCCATCCGGCCAGACGCCGATTTTATCCAAACGGACGCCGCCGTAGGACTTGGCGGTGGGCACACCGATGTGTTTCGCCACCTCCCAGCCGTGATAGGCCTCGGAGCCTTTGTTCTCGGCATTGTTGATCATGTTCCACGAAAAGTGGGCAGGGAAACGTGTCGCATCCGTATCGGCCGCGGTGCCGTTGAGGACGTTCATTTCATACGTGAAAATCGACGCCACTGAGGCGAACTGACCACAAGCGCCCCAGATCTGTTTGTAAACTGCGGGAAACTGAGGACGAGCCGAGTTATCGACGCGTGAGGGCAGGCGGCTCACATCCACGGTCGTGGCCCCAACGTCAGGCCCCTTGGCATCGCTCCAGGTGTTGTAGTTTTCCCCTTGGGATGGAGGCCGGGAAAAGCCTGGGTAGACGGCATGTGCTTTTGTGATAGCCGGCTCTGACGGAGTCGGCTTGGCCTGAACGGCAGGTGCCAAGATGGCGAGAGAACAAAGAGTGGTAACACGTTTCAAATGAGAATTCATGAAGATGGCTTAAGTGTGTGAAATAGATGAGGCTCCGCCGATGTGCTTCCAGCTTCTGAAAAACGAACGACCTAGCGGCAGGTATAACGACGACTCATTGGGGTAACTTACACGGATTGGTGGAAGATCCAGCCGTAGAGGGCTTCATTCGTCTGCGCAGGACATATGCACAGTTGCGCGGACTAGGTGCATTCACACCCATCCATCGAATCAAAAATACCGGTAGGCAGAGCAAACTCTACCTACCAGTTGCTACTCCGTGAAAATAGATCCGTTACTTGCGGCGACGCATGATCAGCGCCAGACCACCAAGACCGAGTAGGGCGGCGGATGATGGCTCAGGCACAGCCACCAGGCTCAGGGTGTTCCCGGTGACCACGAAGTCCTCATCAAACGAAATCTCGGTGATATCCACGCCACCCAGGGTGTAGTTACCCGTGGTGATCTCCGTTTTCCAGGCTGCCGTATCCACCGTGGGGTTGGTCCAGCTACCGGTCCAGTCAGCAGCAAAGTCGATCGTGCCCGAACTGCTGGAAAAACCGTGAGCAGTGGTTCGGTTATTATCGATGATCATCGTGCCTCCAATGTTCAGCGTTCCTCCGTTCCCAACACCGAAACCGCTGCCTGAAGTCCCGTTGCCAACCGTCCAAGTTCCGCCGAGCAGATTAATCGTCGTTCCGTTGGCTAGAAGACCACGTGAAGTAAATGAACCTCCGGTCATGGTATAAGTGCTACCACCGTTGAAGTTGAAATTCTGTGAGGTGCCGCCACCTGAACTGACGATATCTCCACCTGTTTGCAGGATATTGGCACCCGAGGTATTCCATATGTTAGCGGCATAAGTTCCGTCCACGGCGATCACCCCGGTGTCGCCACTGCCAGGAACCGTTCCAGTGGAGTTATCCGAGTCATTTTCCCAGTTCGCCCCTACCGTTATACTGCCGCCTCCCAAAAAGGTATATGACGCAGCGTCAAGCTGCATGGTGCCAGCCCAAGACGCCGCACCGAGCACAGCCAAAGTGAGTATGTTTTTATATGTGTTCATTGTTTCATGTTTTATCGCTTAACCCTCGCCGAACCCCATCGGGAGCCTGGAGAATTCTAACTATTCATCGCATTCATCCCATGACAAAGGACATGCCACATGAGAATACGATCGTCTAAGTATCTCACGGTTAAGCATCAGGTCGACACTCAAAGCTTCCATTTGAGTGAGCAGTGCACATACTCAGTTAGACTGGACTTTTTGGTGATCTCGGTTTGAATCCAATCATGCCCCATCTAGACCGAACCTCGCTTGCCGAGCAGCTGGCCCGCGCCCTTAGCGAAGAGATCGAAAACGGCGTCTGGACCAAGCGCCTGCCTGGCTATCGCGTGCTGGGAAAACGCTTTGGAGTCAGTCGTCCTACCTGTGAACGGGCCTTGCTGATCCTCGAATCCAATGGCCTGATCGGTCCTGCAGAACCCGGTAAAATGCGCGCCGTGTTACGGCAAAAGGTCAAAACCCCGAACACAGAGCGGATGCACCTGCTAATTGTCATTGATAGCCGCCATCCCCCTACCCAATTAGACGCAGCCCTGATCAAACGTATGGAGGATTTCTGGATCAGCGAGGGAGGCGAAACCAGTCGCGTGGAAGGTGACCTGACGCGCATCCATCAGCCTACGTATCTGCTCAAGAAATGGTTGCAAATGTCGGGTGCCAACTGCGTGCTCTTTGAAACCATCACCCCGGAATGGATTGCGCACCTTGAACACTTTGGACTACACTGTTATGCAACAGGAGGCCACATCGGCGCAGGCTCAGGTTTACTCTCTGGCTGTGGTTTTAAACTGGTGCTGTGCATCGATACTTTATTTCGAAAGCTCCTCGCGCTCGGTCACCGACGCATCCTACTGGTGCTTGCGCGGGCCACCGATGAGGAATCAATGGCCGAAGCCATCCGCCGAACCACGGATCCGATTCTCGCCGAGACCTGGGACGGGGAAGAGATCACTTTTTCCATCGAGGTCCCAGACCTCACCAACCCATCCGACTGGCATCACTGGTGGCAAAGCACGCTAGACCGGGAGCAGCCTTCAGTGGTCGTTACCGAGAATGCCTTCCAAGGGCTCTGCCTGAACACCTACTGCCTCGAACGCGGCATCCAAATGCCACGTGACATGTCGATTGTGGTTCTGGAGGATGCCGATTTCCTCACCTGGCTCAAACCTCCCGCCACGCGCTACCGCTATCTCTACAACGAAGCATTCCGCCACTTTCGAGATTGGGTGCGTGGCGGATTCTCCCCAGGATCCGTCAAGGCTCTCAGCGCCGAGCAAGTCGGAGGTGCCAGCCTCGGCCCTGCGCCCCAAGCCGCCCGGTCATCCGTACAAAAAAACGGTGAGTAGAGATCACTCCACCCACCGTTTTGCACACACAAAAAAATTCGTAGATTACTTGCGCCGGCGCAGGATCAGGGCAAGGCCACCGAAGCCAAGCAGCGCGGCGGACGAGGGCTCCGGGACGGCATACAGCTGAAACTCAGCGACCGCTGTCTCAGTATCTTCACCAACGGTGGTAGGAAAGAGCACCTTGTAAGAGGTATAGGCTTCGCTCGCATCGACAGCGACCGAAGTAGTGGTCCATGGAGCGGGGTCCGCCAAAGTGCCAGAGTCGATGAAGGTCCAGTTTTCATCGGTGCCTGTGCTGTTGCTTGTACTCGTGATGGCATCATTGGTGCCGTAAATTGCCCAGCTGGTGACATCGCGCGGACCGTGGTCGGCCGACCGGATATCAAAGCTAGCCACCAAGCCACTCGCCAAGGTAGGTGTGACGATGAAGCCGCTATTGGATGCGCCTCCCCAGATCGCCTTGTTGTTCTCAATACCGTCGGTCAGGAAAGACAATTCATTCCCCCAAAGTCCGATACTACCATTCCCATCGGCATCGATAGCCACCACAAAGTCCGTGGTGGAAATCATGGGCGTGGCTGCGTAGGCCAGCGGCGTGGCGGCCATGCATAATGAACTAATCGAGTAAGCGAGGTGTTTTTTCATCATCGTTTGGTTAGGGTTGGTGTGATTAGGTTCGCCCTGATCGAGATCAGAACTTCCACTGAGCAGAGCACGCGCAGCGTTTTTTATCATCACACACACCAGATCCTCCACATCGCTACGGTCAGGTCGATATGGAAAGGCGGCTTTCAAGTGTGCATATGATATGCATAGTTGTGGTGGACATTGTCCTGTATTGCGATCAGGTTTCCTGCATGGCCCGACTCGAGCGAAACACCCTTTCCGAACAACTCGCCGCTGAGATCTCGAAAGAGATCACAGCCGGTGTGTGGACAGAGCGCCTACCTGGGCACCGGATTTTAGGAAAGCGTTACGATGTCAGCCGCCCGACCTGTGAACGCGCCCTGAACATCCTCGAAGCCAACGGACTGATCTCCCCCGCCGAGCCAGGGAAGATGCGTAAAATCCTGCGCAAAGAGAGTAAAAAAGCCGCGTCAGATCAGCTGCACTTGTTAGTCGTCATCGATAGCCGCCATCCCCCAACTCAGGAGGACGCCGCCCTGATCCTGCAGATTGAGGATTTCTGGAAATCCGAAGGCGGCCAGACGAGTCGGGTGCAGTGCGATCTAATGAGGATCCGGAAACCTGAGTATTTGCTCAAAAAGTGGATCACCGCGTCCGGTGCCAATTGCGTGTTTTTCGACACGATCACGCTGGAATGGGTCAAGGCTGTCGAAACCTTCAAGCTCCCTTGTTACGCCACCGGTGGCAGCTTGCGTGGTAGTGTGGGGCTACTTTCGGGCAGCGGTTTCAAAATTGTCGATTGCATTACCGGCCTGCTACGCGAAGTGCTTGAGCTGGGGCATCGGCGCATCCTTCTGGTCATGGGCCGCGCCACACCTGAAGAGGTAATGACAGGTGCCGTGCAGGAAAGCACCGCCCCAATCCTCGCAGAAAACTGGGATAGCGAAGAGGTCTCCTTTTCCCACATGATTCCAGATCTCGTCCATCCATCCGACTGGCACGAGTGGTGGCGAATGACGCTGACCAAAGAACGACCGTCGGTGGTCATCACCGAGAATGTTTTTCAGGCCATTTGCTTGAACAACTACTGTCTCGCGCACGGCATCCAAATGCCTCGTGACATGTCGCTCGTCGTCTTGGAGGACGCTGATTTTCTCGCTTGGTTGCAGCCATCACCCACACGCTATCGCCACCTGCACGAGGATGCTCTGCGACATTTCCGAAGCTGGGTCCGCGGTGGATTCCCGCATGGCTCGATCAAGTTTCTGGGTGCCGAATTAGTCGACGGTGGCCAGACCTTGGGCCCCGCCCCGCGCTAGATCACTCAGAGGAATGTCACAGCCAACAAACCTGCCCCAACAATGAAGAGTCTCCATTTGACGGCCATGAGATCGATCCGCGAAATCCGCCTTTTCCTCGGCATCTCACTTCTCCTCACCCTAGGCCATCAGCAGATCCACGCCGAGGAAAGTTCGTTTCACGCGAACTTCGATGACCTCTCAGGATGGAAAAATGACTCCAGTCCAAAGAGCCCTCCATCCTACAGTCTGAGCAAGGGCATCCTCCGCATGAGCACCAGAGCGGAGACACGAGACCGCGTGAAGATTCGGACGACCAGACGTTTCGGTATCGGGCGCTACACCTGGCGTGTGTTTATCCCATCAATGGGTAAGGGCGATCAGTCCAGCGTGGGTGCCTTTCTTTATCGAAACGATCGACACGAAGTCGATTTTGAAATTGGCTACGGTAAGGAGTCCCTGCGCGAGAAACTCAAAGCCGGCCCCAACGACCTTGTTTGTTACTGCACCTCACAGGGAAACCCGTTCAGCTCAGACCAAATTCTGATCAAGGCTGAGGCCTGGTATAAGCTGGCCATCGACATCGCTCACAGAAAAGATGGCAAGTATTTGATCTCATGGTTCGTCAACGGCAAGCAAGTGAAGCAGCTGCAAACGGCCTTCGGAGACGAGATCACCTTCACCGCGCATTGCAGCGTTGAGAATCTTAAGTTCATTGGCGACCATATTCCGCATCAGGAGAACTATGGCCTTTTCGACTCCTTCCATTTCAGTCCACCGACCAAGTAAAAATCAGCTCGCCACCTAACAAAACGAGACGGCCCGCGAACAGACCGTCTCGTGTCGATGGTTACAGTCTCCTCCCGGAGACGCCGCTGAATTACTTGCGACGACGCAAGATCAGAGCCAGACCACCCAGTCCGAGCAGAGCGCTCGTGGAGGGCTCTGGAATCGGATCAACAGCGTTCGCCAAGGCTAAACTCTGAAAACGCAGCTGGCTGTTATTATTTCCCGTATCCGATAGAAATTCAATTTCCACATCAAGCACCGCATCCGTATCCGAGGCAAAATCAATCTGCACCGTTTGGTGATCGTTGGTGGACAAATCAAGTTGCTGATCAGCAATCGAGCCATCCGATAACGACACTGTAATACGAGAAACTGCATTCCACTGTCCGTAGGTCACATAAAGCGTGTTGAGCGTTGTCGAGGCCAGCACACTTGTCGAGAACACCGCTGAGCCTGGCTCATTAACAGTGCTCAAATGGTCAGCGTCAAAGGTTCCGCCTGGGTTGCTCGCAGTCGGGCTACCGTCCGACCATGAGTACAAAATACTCTGGCTCGAATTAGATGCTCCAAGAACGTCGGAGCCCGCATAGGTGACAGCATTGATCCCACTGCCTCCCGCTTTACTCTCGGTCGGCTCAAGATCAGTCGTCGTATAGAGCGCCCAATCGCCGGTGCCGAGAGCCGTTAGGTCGATGGCTTGATCGGGGTCCCCCAAGGCCGTCACACTCAGTGTAGCCGCACTTGCTGATCCGCCCAATGTGAGAACCAGCAGCGCGGATACAGCGTGCTTGGTGATCGTTTTCTTGATGTTCTGTGTTTTCATATTTTATAGCTTTGTGCTGTTTGCATATCTGATAAGCCTGCACCTACCAGATCGACAGTTGAGTCACACATGAAACATGTGATCATCTCAATCTAAAGCACCAGCATACCGCTCAGTCGGCTATCTCAAAAAACCTCATTTGGGTGTGCCTATCATAGACACAGTTGGACCATGCCCCCATTTCTTGCGTTGATGTGCCTACAAAATAGACTCTCTTGCACGTCACCAGATCGCTCCCTCCCCACCACACGATGGAGGTTCAGCGATTGAATCTGGCCCTGGCGGAAAAACAGTCACCTCAATACCTACACAGACATCATAAAAGTGAATCAATTTCATGTTAATTCATCTTATCTCCGCGCCCAGTCTTGCGCCTCAGTCCCCACCTTCCTTTCTAAGGGTGTCATCACGACATTCCTTTAAAACGCATCATAATTCTCGTTGAATGGAACAACTCCCACTAGTTCCATTCACCGATGGTTATAGCAATGATACAACCATGAAAAATACATCCAAACTACGCAGTATCGCAGCGGCTTTGTTCGCGATCAGCTCCTTCACCAGTGCCGCTAATGCCGCATTGACGATCTCCAATTGGAGTGCCACCGAATCGACACTCTCCTTCGATATCACGGGCACCATCACCGACGACGTCGCAGGAGGAAATGCCCAACAACGCCTCGTCATCGGCATCCCCGGCGGCAATCCTGAATTTGTCACCAACGATATCGACTACAGCGATATCCTCCGCGGCTCCACCCGCCTCGACCCCAGTGCCGTAAACTTGGGTTTGATCTACATGTTTCCCAACGAAGCCACTTATCTGGCAACAGACATTATCCATATTGAAAAAGCTTCACAGGCTAGTTTTGCTGTCGGAGATGTCTTAAACCACAACATTTACTTCTCAGATTTCGACGGTGACGCGACCTTGCTCAATCCCGAAGATGTCATCGTTTCCTGGGGATACACCGTTATCGACGCTGGGCCAGAACTCGCCCACCAAGTCGGTGCAGCTGCTGTGCCGGAACCATCTTCCGCTCTTCTATTAGGACTTGGTGCTCTCGCACTGACAGCCCGCCGTAAGAGAAGTTAGTTCAGCTGACACACCCATTTTTTCATAAACGGCTCACACGTCCTGCGCGTGGGCCGTTTATGCATCACATTATCGCGTTAAGCCCCCCTGACCTTTGTAAACAGCGCTAGAGCTGAACTGGGCGGCTCTTCAGTCAGCAAGGGAACAAGACAAAAAAAGGGCACCAGTTAGAAACTGGCACCCTACACACACAAAGTTGAGAGACTTACTGGCGCCGACGCATGATCAGCGCAAGTCCACCGAGGCCAAGCAAGGCCGCGGAAGATGGCTCAGGAACGACGGTCGTAAGAGCAACATTGTCGATCGTTGAAGCGCTATTGATACCACCAGTGCCACCATCGAAGGTGATCTGAAAGTATCCTTCATCACCGCTATCCAAAGTGATCGAGCTTACATCAATATCGAAATCATCGTAGTCAGCAACGAATGTGACGGTATTCGTATCAGAGGTGATTGAGCCTGAACCTAACAGACCACTGGTGGTCGCCGTGGAAGTGTTCACAAATACGACCTCAAAGTCCCGAATGCTGTCACCCGTAAACACGCCATCGAAATGCAATTGATCGAAGGACAGGGTAGCTCCTGAATTGTTGGCAACATTCACTTGCAAGATTGAACCGTCAGGTTTGTTCATCCGTAGTGCGTTTGTATCGGATACCGCTCCAGCTAAGGTTCCGAACGTTCCGTCATTACTGCCTCTATTGGTGACAATGTCCCGGACCGCAGTACCGGTGATCGTAGTAGTTATCGACGCCGTGGAAAAATCGGAAGCTAAGCCACCGGCTGTGTCACTGTCCGCCCAGGCATCCCAGGATGCCAGAGTTGCGGCATTTGCTGATGCGGAGACCATGGCGACGCCCGTCAGCGTCAGAGCGGTCAGAGACCTGATTGATTTCATTGTTTGTTCTATCTTCATCATATTACGGTTTCTCGGTATTGAACCATCCCATAGATCAAAAGAACTCACTCAGGCACTGCAAACGCGCCTAGAAGTGATTCTCTCATCTATGAACCCACCCAGCATCACATGGATCGTCCACGCGGCAATACCTAAACTGATCACTTGAGTGAGCAGGCGACATACTCAGTTAGGAAAATCCGAGCAGAACAGTTTCCGCCATGCCGCAGCCGTAGCTGACCTTTCCTTACCCACCCCTTAGGCGTCTCGGTATGCCTTACCGAGGCGTGTCAGATTCCCCTTACCATCGTAAAGTGCACTGGTGCCCAGCGGCGCTGATTTCTGACCCGCAGGGAACCAGGCATAGCGTTCCACGAAGTCCATGCGATCGAGCTTCGGAAGGATGGTTTCCATGAACTTGAGCACTTTGTCCGGGTGGTGCTTGTTCGCCTTCGGGGTCTTGGCATCCCAGTCGCCCACCGCGAACTCGGTGATCCAGAGCGGCTTGTTGTACATTTTCTGAATCTTGTGCAGGCGTTTCTCCAGTTGATTCGCATGGGGTCCGCCGTAGGAGTGCACGGTGACGAAGTCGACCCGCAGGCCTTTTTTCTTCACGCCGGCCATGAAGGCCTTCATCCAGTCGTTATCCGGGTGAACACAAGCCGGACTGCCGAGTCGCAGCCCGGTCTCCATCAGCAGCGGCCAGATGCGCAGGGCTTTTTCCACCGACATGTTCGCCTGATGTTTGCCATCGGGTTCATTGAATCCTAACAGCTCTTTAATACCGGCTTCCTTGATCTTTTGACCCGTTTTGGCGAGCCCTGCCTTATCGCCCCAGTAACCCCAAATCATCGGTTTGAAATCGACCCCCGCAGGGATGCCATTGGGGATTTTTGCCCCCCAGGAGTAGAACCACTTGCAGTTCAGCTTGCGCACTTTTTCCGCCCAGCCGTTGTTCTTCACCGCAATCGCCAGTCCCTTTTTGGGCGACCTGCCACCGCCGGGTGCTGCCAAGGCACTGCCGGCAGGAGCCAGTGATGCCAGTGCGGCAAGCCTCATCATATCGCGCCGAGTCATGGAGGGTGTCTTCATAAAGCCACTATACGTAGCCTGCACCGGGGATCAATCGTTCAGCGCCGAGCATCTGCGTCATGATCAAATTCCACTCGAAATATTTGAAAACCAATCAGATTCCTCTAGGTTAACTCCTTCATGAAACGATTCATTCCATTGACCACCGCCGGCGCTGTCCTTCTCACTGCGAGTGCTTTTGCCCAGCCAGGACCACCTCCGGGGGCTAATGGAGCAGGCCGCCCACCCGGTGGCGGCGGCGGACCGAATGAATCGCCCGAGCGCGAATTGTTAGACAAGTTCGATGCCAATAAAAACGGTCGACTCGAAACCGCCGAACGCAGCAAAGCCCTCGAGTTCGTTCAGCAGAACCCCACATCGCGGCGCCGGGGCCCACGGCGCGGCGAGCAGCAGGAACTGAAAATCCAAGCGGGCAAAAAAATCAGCCCGTCCGACATCGAGAAGGTCAAGGGCGAGGTCTACGATCCGAAGCTTCTGCGCACCCTATTCATTGATTTTGAAAACGACCAGTGGGAAAAAGAGCTGGAGGCGTTCAACAACTCGGACGTCGATGTGCCGGCCAAACTCACCATCGATGGCAAGGTTTACGAAGGGGTAGGCATACATTTCCGCGGTGCGTCCAGCTACTTCAGAACCCGCAGCGGCCAGAAACGCTCGCTCAACGTTTCGCTCGACCACAGCGACAAGGACCAGCGACTCGATGGTTACAAAACACTCAATCTGAACAACTCCTTCGGCGATGCCAGCCTGCTGGGGGCCGTGATCTACTCGCAGATCGCCCGCAGCCTGACACCGGCGCCGAAAGTGAACCTCGTCCGCGTGGTCATCAATGGCGAATACTGGGGCATCTATCAGAACCAGCAGCAGTTCGATAAGGACTTCCTCAAGGAGAACTACGACACCAAAAAAGGCGCTCGCTGGAAGGCCCCCGGCTCCCCACGCGGCGATGCCGGACTGAAATACCTCGGCGAGGATCTGGCCGAATACAAGAAGCGCTTTGAGCAGAAAAAAGGCGATGCTGAGGACTGGCAAGCGCTGATCGGCCTCTGCAAGGTGCTCAACGAAACCCCCATCGACCAACTCGAAGCCGCGCTCGCTCCCATCCTCGACATCGAGAGCACCCTGCGCTTCCTCGCCATCGATTGCACCCTGATGAACAGCGATGGCTACTGGGCACGTGCCAGTGATTTCACCCTCTACCGCGATCCCAAAGGCATGTTCCACATCGTGCCCCACGATATGAACGAAGCCTTCCGCGCCGGCCACCGCCGCCGTGGTGAGTCCGCCGCGGACGCCAGCCCATTTTCACTCGACCCCCTGGTCGGACTGGATGACGACTCCAAACCGCTGCGTTCCAAGCTGCTCAAAGTCCCCTCGCTGCGGAAACGTTACCTCGCCCACTGTGAGAGCATCGCCCGCGATTGGCTTGACTGGAAAAAGCTCGGCCCGATCGTCGCCGAATATCGCGCCATGATCAAAGACGACGTCATCGCCGATACCCGGAAAAACGGCAGCACCGAGGCCTTCCTCAAGCTCACCGCCGATCAGCCTGACGAGCTCAGTGAAGTGCGGGGCGCCGGCACCCCGATCCGGACCTTTGCCGATGGTCGCCGCGCCTTCCTGCTCTCGCACCCCGCCATCAAGGGGGCGGCTAAAGAGTAGACAGATCGCCAGATTCACGCATCATCTAGTTATGACCTCACGCCGTCGCCCATCCTTTTTCACCCTCGCCCTCTGTCTGCTTGTCCCCTGCACGGCACTCCGTGCCGATAAGCTCGCCGATGCTTCGGAGCTCTATACCGGCAAGGAATATTCCAAAGCCTTCGCCAACCCCAAGGACCATCCGGATCGTCCTAATGTGCTGATCATCGGCGACTCAATTTCGATCGGCTACACCGTCCCTGTGAGGAAGAAGCTGCATGGCAAGGCAGACGTCTTCCGCATCCCCAGCAATGGCAAATTCGCGGCCCATGGAGCTGCCAATTTGGAAAAATGGTTAGGCACACGACACTGGGATGTGATTCATTTCAACTGGGGCCTCTGGGACATCTGCTACCGCAACCCCAAGTCCAAAACCCAAGGCCACCGCGATAAGATCGACGGCACCCTGACCGCCACGCCCGAGCAGTATCGCCAGAGCATGGAACAAATCGTCGCCCGCTTGAAAAAGACCGGAGCCACCCTGATCTGGTGCGCCACCACCCCCGTGCCGGAAAAAGAAGCCGGCCGCAAGGTGGGCGATGAAATCAAATACAATGCCATCGCCGCCGAGATCATGAAGGCGAACGACATCGCGATCAACGACCTCCACGCGCACGCCCTCAAGCGCCTGCCGGAAATCCAAGCCAAGGTGGGCGACGTCCACTTCAAGGGCAAAGGCTACCAACACCTCGCCGAGCAAGTTGCCAAGGAGATCGCCGCCGCTCTGCCGGTGGCAGAGACGAAGTAGGCGTCTCGTATTTCCCTCCTCCTCACAATGACCCCCAAACCGCTCAAGAGCCAGATTGTCGGCTTCATCGCCTGCTGTATCGTCACCTTCACAGCCGCTGCGCTAGATGCAATTGCATCGGCCACGGCGGGTAGTTTTTACCAAGAACTCACGCAGCCCAGCTGGGCGCCGCCGGCTTGGTTGTTCGGGCCGGTGTGGAGTGCTCTCTACGCCATGATGGCGGTGTCTGCTTGGCTGGTGTGGCGACAGCCATCTGGTCGGAAAACCAAGCTGGCACTGGGTATCTTCCTGGTCCAGCTGGCGACCAACGCGCTTTGGTCGTGGCTTTTCTTCAAATGGCACCTGGGCGCCCTCGCCTTTGTCGAGGTGCTGCTGCTGTGGTGTCTGATCGTGGCCAATGTCGTGGCTTTCTGGCGCTTGCACAAAGTCGCTGCGGTCCTACTGCTCCCCTATCTCATCTGGGTCAGCTTCGCCGCCGCACTCTGCTACACCATGTGGCAGCTCAATCCGGACGTCCTCTAGTCCTTTTTCATCTCATTGCGGCGCATCGGCATGGTATCGATGAGCTGTATCCACGGCTTGAGATCGAGTGCCCCCTGCTGCCGGGCTTTTTCCCCACCGTCCTTGCCAATCAGCACGTGGCTACCGGGGCTGAGCTGGTATTTCACGATCAAGGCCTTGCGCTCCGCGGCGCTGAAACTTTGCATCTCCGCATCGAGGCGTAACATGACGAGATCCCGCTCCTCCATCTTGGCATAATGCGCCCGGACCGACTTCAACTGCTCAGCCCAAGCTTGGGCATCTATGGGGTAGCTGAGAATGAGGCGTTTCTTCCACTGGTATTTTTCCAGCGTCACGGGCTTCTCCTTGGCGCAGGAAATCAGGACGCCGGCAATTAACAAGCCGGCCGTGCAGAGTATGGTTCGCATCTGATACTATCCTCCAGCTCCCACAAAGAGCAAGTGATCACCCGCTGGCAGATTTTTCCACACTCGTGCATTTCGCGGTCGGTTATTGTTTCCGAACCTGCTAACGCTATCGGCATGGCGGACGCAATGTGGATGAAACTACGCAAGGTGCCTTGGGCAAAATTCAAGATGGCACCGGCATCCAAGAAGCAGGTGCCGCGCATTCTCGAGGCATTGGCATCGCGCAAAGGCCCACGGGCGATGAAGGCAGGTCACGATATGTGGGTGGCGCTCTGCTCCGGCCAAGTCTGGCCCGCCGCCGAGCCGGCTTTCCCTTTTCTCGTCGATATCCTCGGCATCGCGCAGCCGGAGGTGCAGGGTGAGGTGCTGGATCTGTTTTTAAAATTCGCCACCGTCCCCAATGACGAGACCGCCGAGGACTGGCATAAACGCCTGCGTATGCAGCTGCACAACGAGCACCGCTTCATCAATAAGCTCAGCCACTCGCAGGATGCCATCGTGGCCGATAAGGCCGAACGCCTGCTGGAGATGATCTGAGCCGTGCATGGCGAGCCCGCTTAGCTCACCACAATGGCGCGCAGGTTCCGGTCCTGGGACATCGACTTCAGCGATTCGATAAACACAGCGCTGTCCATCTCCATCTGGCTGGTGAAAGTTTTCTTATACGCGTGCAGTGTGTCCCTGCTGATCGATTCGGATTCCTCCAGCTCGAAGGTATCCATGTTCCAATCGGAGAACCCGCGTTCCGCAATGGGGCAGTCCACCACGCGGGTGATTTTCTCATGCCGTGGATCTCGCTCCAGCGCAGCCATCAGGCTTTCGAGCTTGGCTTTTTCTCCCTCGATCGCCTGCAGGAAATTACCGTTGTGATAAAAGAGCAAGCCGGTGATGTCGTGCTCCGGGTTTCTGTTTTTAGCCGTCTGGCAGATGTCCTCCAGATCTGTGGAGATTTGCCCAGCGTTACCTGTATAATCGCTGATGTAGATGATGAGATGCATGCGCTTTTTAAAAAGTTCACTCCCAGAAAGCAGGGCGAGAGCGAGTCTCGGCAGCTGGGCGGGAGGCTGGGTTGTCTGACTTCTCCATGGACGGAGTAAGTGCGTTGAAATAGATTAAAATGTGGTTCTCCGAGCGGCTCAATATAATTTTTTCCTCATGGGGTAGCAAATCAGCTATCACCTCGTCCACGCAAGCGACTGATGCTGATAGATCTTGGGTGACAAAGTTCAGCTGTTTTGACATGCTCGACCCATGAAATCCCTCCCCATTCACCTCCTACTGGCCTGGCTCACTTGCATGCCGGCCTTCGCTGAAAAACGCGAGCGCCTCGCAGACGCCATCGTCGCTCCCGACACGGAGGTCAAACGCCTCGCCACCGGGATGAAATTCACCGAGGGCCCGGTCTGGATCG
Organism: Oceaniferula flava; assembly: GCF_016811075.1. Lineage (NCBI taxonomy): Bacteria > Pseudomonadati > Verrucomicrobiota > Verrucomicrobiia > Verrucomicrobiales > Verrucomicrobiaceae > Oceaniferula > Oceaniferula flava. Next base: position 55,001 of record NZ_JAFBGL010000006.1, on the reverse strand, counting down.
GTGCCGAGAACAAACTGATTTTCAGCGATATTCCCAACAGCATGCTGATGCAGTGGTCGGAGAAAGAGGGTCTGCAGCCGTTCAGAAAAGTCGAGCAAAGCAATGGCAACCTGCTCGATGCCGAGGGCCGCTTGCTCTCCTGCCAGCACGCCGGACGGAATATCATTCGTATCGACAATGACGGCAGCCAGATGGTGCTGGTGGACAAGTATCAGGGGAAGAAATTCAACTCTCCCAACGACCTCGCAGTGCACTCGGATGGCTCGATCTGGTTCACCGACCCCAGCTACGGCCTGCGTGGTCGGGCCGCTGAAACCCCAGGGAAATGGGTCTACCGCTTCGATCCCAAGACCAAGCAGGTGGAGGTCGTCTACAAAGGTTTCGACATGCCAAACGGCATCGCTTTTTCCCCCGATGAAAATGTGCTCTACATCGCGGACTCAGGGAAAATCGGCAAGATCCGCGCCTTCAAGGTGAGCGGCAAGAACATCGACCCGCAGCCACTTTTTGAAATCGATCTACGCTGCGACGGCATGTGTCTCGACCGCGAAGGCAGGCTCTACACCACCGCCGGCGGAGGCATCCACGTCTACGATCCCAGCGGCAAAAAGATCACCCTCATCCCGGTGCCGGAAAAGCCGGCCAACGTCTGCTTTGGCGGCGAGCAGTTTGACACCCTGTTCATCACCGCCAGGAAGTCGCTCTACTCGGTGAAAACTCTACAACAAGGTGCCCAATGAGCGATAACCCCTACGCGCCCCCCAGCAGTCAGCAAGAACTCCCGCCCGATCCTGATCCGGAGGGGCTGGAACTCTACGCCAAGCTGAACCGCTTCCGCATGTGGTGCTTTACCGCAGGCTTCGTGTTCTTCGGACTGGGCATCGTCGTCGCCGTCGTCCGCGATCCACATAGCGGGATGATCACGGGGATGCTGGTCGTCGCAGGCACGGCAGCGATCGCCACCGGCCTGTTATTCAGCGCCGTCTGTTTGGTCTGGGGCTTTGTGATCGGCTACCGCGAAGGCAGGCGATCGTAAGCCCTGCAGCTCGCACGCACCCTGCCGAAGCAAGGGCGTATACGATGCGGTGCGCTTAGGCCAAGCCGTTGCGCTCGAGGAAGGCCACTTGATCCGGGTCGCGACCCATGAAGTTGCGGTAAAGCTCATCGGCGGGCACCGAGTTGCCTTTGCTGAGGATAGCTTCGCGGAAAGCTTGGCCGGTTTCCTGATTCATGATGCCTTCTTTCTGGAAACGGGTGAACGCATCCGCATCCAGAACCTCGGCCCATTTGTATGAGTAGTAGCCCGCAGCGTAGCCGGTGGGCGAGCTGAAGAGGTGGTTGAAGCGACGCGCCATTGATGGCGAATCGGTGGCCAGTTTAGCTTTGTAATCGGCAAGGATTTCGCGGTCGGCGTCGTCCAGATCGATGGCGGTGTATTTCTCCACTTGAGTGTGCAGCTCCAGGTCCAGCTTGCCGAGGGCGAGCTGGCGCATGGTGACGCTGGCACTCATGTAGTTCCGCGCGGCGATCATTTTATCAAACAGCTCCTGTGGAATGGGCTCGTCCGTCTCAAAGTGACGGGCGAACAGATCCAGACTCTCACGATCCCAGCAGTAGTTCTCCATGATCTGCGATGGCAGCTCGACAAAGTCCCAGGCGACGTTGGTGCCGGAGAGGGATTTGACCGTGACGTTTCCTAACAGGTGATGCAGCAGGTGGCCGAACTCGTGGAAAATCGTCTCCACTTCGTAGTGCGTCATCAGCGCAGGTTTGTCACCGATCGGCTTCGTCATGTTCCCCACCATCAGGCCGAGGTGCGGCTCGCGCGGGTTCTTGTCGTCGCCGGGCAGGCCGGTTTCAAACGAGTTCATCCAGGCACCGCCACGTTTCGACTCGCGCGGGTGCCAATCGGCGTAAAATGACCCCAGCAGCTCTTCGGTCCGGTTATCGAAGAGATCGTAGAACTTCACTTCCGGGTGCCAGGTTTGGATATCGCCATCATCAGTGGTGGTGGGGCGCTCTTCGATGCGGATGTCGTAAAGGTTGCTGACGATGCCAAACATGCCGGCCATCACCTTGTGCAGAGGAAAATAAGGACGCAGCTCTTCGTCATCGAAGGCATACTCGGCCTTGCGGCGCTTCTCCGCCCAGTAACCAACTTCCCATGGCTCCATCAGCGAGATCTCGCTGTCTGTCTGCTCCGCTTTCCACTGCTGCAGGGCCTTGGTTTCGCTCTGGAATTTATCGACAATCTGGTCGTGCAGATCGCCGGTGAACTTGAGGGCGGTGTCGCCATTCTTCGCCATGCGGCGAGCGAGGGTGAGATCGGCAAAGTTCTTGAAGCCCAGCAGCTCGGCTTTTTCCTGACGCAATTTCAGGATTTCCTTGATGAGGTCGGTGTTATCAAAGCCGTCTGCCAGTCCGACGGTGCAGCTAGCTTCCCAGACTTTCTTGCGCAGCGCATCGTTCTCAGCGAACTGCATGACGGGGCTCATCGACGGCTGCTGCAGGGTGAAGCGCCATTTTCCTTCGTGTCCTTTCCCCTTGGCGTCCTCGGCGGCGGCGGCCTTAGCGGACTCGGGCAGTCCGGCGAGCTCGGCCTCATCTTCGACGATCAGCTCCCAGGCATTGGTCGAGTCCAAGACGTTCTCACTGAACTTCTGGGTGATTTCGGAGAGACGGGACTGGATTTCCGCCACGCGTGTTTTCTTCTCCTCCGGCAGATCGGCACCGGACTGGATGAAGCTGGCGCAGGTTTCTTCCACGTAGCGCTTGCGAGTAGCATCCAGCTCAGCGGCGGCGGGTGATTCGGAAAAGGCCTTGAGCTTACTCCAGATGGCAGGATCCAGGGCGATGGCAGAGTAGAAAGCGGTGACCTTGGGCAGCACGGCATTCAGCGCGGCGCGTTGCTCGTCGTTGTTGGAGACGGAGTCGAGATGGTTCAGTCGGCCCCAGGCGCGGTCGAGATCCATGGACGCATCTTCAAGGGCGGCAAAGGTGTTCTCATAGCTCAGAGACGTTTCATCCAGTGCACGGAGGGTGGCGAGGTTGGCCTCGGCATTTTCCAAGGCAACGGCGATATCGCCCTCCACCTTGTCGGCAGTGAGTTCGTTCCAGGGAATGTGATACGCGGCGGAGAAGAATGGATGACTTTCGGACATGTCCGGAAGTTAGGAAGGCGGCGCTAAGTTGCAAGGAGGAAGAAACGGCATTTCGCCGGCGCGGAGATCAAAAATTCACCTCTCTCCCTGCTCTCAAACCGCTTCAAAGCGACGCTCTTCACGGTTTTTCCGAACCTGCCCGGCTGGGAAAATCTGGCCATTCATGGCGATGTAAACGCCGGGCGGCAGCGCCTGCACCGCGCCGGTGGCCACGCCGATGTTGAACACCGCATCAGTCTCGCGGAAGCGTGCCGGTGCCATCGCGCCGGTGAGCACGATGGTCTTGCCCTCCAGCCCCGCCAGCGCCTCGGCGGTGTCCGCCATGGTATCGGTGCCGTGGGTAATGAGAATCTTGTCCTGTTCCACCTGCTCACAGGTTTCCCGGATGAGCACGCGATCCGACTCCGTCATTTCCAGACTGTCCTTGCGCATCAGCGGCAGCAGTTCGTAATCGAGGGTGACTAGCGCCCCCTGGTAAACGTGGGGCACGGTGGGCTCGCCCACTTCATACTCGGATGATGCGTCGAAATACACCTTATCGATGGTGCCACCTACGGTGATAATGAGAAGAGACATGAGAAAAATATCAACCCTGAGAGGTCAGGATTTCGGCAGGAAATAGCCACGTTGTTTGTCGTTGATCGGCATGTTCAACAGCTCCATCACGCTGAGCATATCTTCCCAGAGCTTGCGCTTCTCGGAGGTGGCTTCGTTGTGCAGGATATACGATGGATGGTAGGTCACCCGCACCGGAACGCCGGAAAACTCGTGGAAGGCACCGCGCAGTTTGGTCACCGGCTCGGTGCTATCGAGCAGCGACTGAGCCGCTGTGCCCCCGAGGGCGATGATCACCTTCGGCGCAACAATGTCGATTTCCGCCTGAAAGATCGGCATGCAGGCTGCGCGCTCCTCGAGGCTAGGTTTGCGGTTGTTGGTGGTTTGATTCACCATCGACGGTCGGAATTTGACGATGTTGGTGAGATAGACGCTGCTGCGGCTCAGGCCCATGGCACCGAGGATGCCATCGAGCTTTTGACCGGCCAGGCCGACGAAAGGTTCCTGCATCCGCTCCTCGTCAAAACCCGGAGCCTCGCCGACCAGCATGATATCGGCATTCGGGCTGCCGTGGGAAAACACCATGGTCTGACGAAGGGTGCCGAGCGCCTTGGCGGGGGCCCACTGGCTGGCCTGATGCTTCAGCTGCGCCAATTTCTCCTCCTGGCTGCCACCGGCAACCGTGATGCGGTCGGACTTCTCCTTCGGCGCCGGGGCGGCGAGCGCGGTGAGATCGACATTGGTTGGCTGGGCAGCCGGTGCCGGCTGGGCGGGTGCCTGCGCGGGTGCGCTGGCTGACGCCGGGACGGCTTGCTTCGCCGCCGGCTGGCTCGGTTTCCCGGTTTTCGCCCGAATGAAAAACTCGCGCAGAATCAAGCGAGCTTCGTCATCGATGCTGACATGCGTCTGCCCCTGCCCTTGCAGATGGCGGAGGTAATCGATGAGTGGCTGGGCGATGGCTGGCACGCCCCACAGAAACCATACCCAGCGCGTCTCGGCACGCATAAAATTCCGTCACAATGCCGCCTTGAAATAAACATCCGGCTTGTTACCTTGAATATTCACCATGAAGATCCTTCAAATCACCATGATTTCGGCGCTCTGCGCCAGCCTGGCCTGCACCTCAATCGAGCAGGCACAGGCAGCAAAATACTTGCGCCCAGAACCCTTCAAGGAACTCTTCAAATTGGAAAAAATTCCGCTGCAGGTGGACAGCATGAAGGAGCTCTCGAAGCACCTCACCGTGCTCGCACTACGCGAGCACGACGGCTCAGCCATCAACCAGCGCGCCACCGGTCAGATGCTGGCGCTCGCGATGCGACTCGATCCCGCCAACCAACACGCCCGCCACGCCAATCAAGCGCTGCTGCGCGATGACGGACCGTCGACATCCTCCGACGACGCCCTGCTCAAAGCAAAAGCCCGGATCCGCTTCTACCACCGCTGGCTGGAGAACCCGCAAGCCGGCACCGATGCCAATGCGCTCTCAAAATACCTCATCGATGCCACCAAAGTGCTGCAGCAGGAAACCGCTAATGCAGCCGATCAGGCCGACTGGTCAGGCGTCATCCCACCGCTCGCAAAATACCAAGGATCCGCAGCCCCCACGGAAACACCAACACCGCCAACCACCCCAACGGCTGCCAATTCCGACACTCCCACAGCACCCGGCACCCCAGTCGCCCCCCCCAGCACACCGCAAAACACGGAACCGAGTTATCCAATTTCCACGATGACGATCAACATGCCTCTCACCGTGGAGCAGCACAGCGTGTTTCGCGACCCCAAGGATGCGCTTAAGGAAAAACCCAAAATCACCACCACCTATCGAATTTCCCCGATAACCATCCAGATCCAGCCGAACCAAGACCCCAATTACTTCGATCTCAAAATCGCCAGTAAAATCAACCCGAAGAATACCGATGCCGCGGGACTGAAAAAAGCACTCAACACGCTGAAAACAAACAAAGTCCCGGCGGCTGGCGCGCAAGTAAACATCACATTCGGCCCTCTGACCTACTCCCACAAGAACGGTGCAGCCGGTATGGCTGCCGTCCGGCTGATGCTGGAAGCTTGCCACCGGAACATTCCGCTGCGTGATGACATCTTCCTCTGCGCCTCGCTCGATAGCGAAGGCCAATTCCGCCTGCCGCCGAATTTCTGGACAGTGCTGAACGCGCTGCGGTCGGAAAAGAGCAAGCGTGGTCGCCTGATCGTGCCGGAAAGCGCCATCCGCCCGCTCATCCAGTTACTCGTGTTTGACGAGCCGGACTTTTTCACCCGTTGGGAAATTTATACCTGCAACACCATCGATGAAGCACTCGCTGTTGCGGCAAAAAAAACCGATGAAAAAATCGCCGAAGCCAGCCAACTGTTCCAACCCGTGCACCAGCTCAGCGATAAAGCCGAGGTCGTCAAGCTGGCGGTGAACAGCACCGTCCGTAAGCGCCTCTCCGACGTTGTCGCATTAGCACCCAACCACCTATCCGCCAAAATCCTGCTCCTGCAAGGCAGTGGCAAACGCCCAATGCGCCTGAACGAAACAGGCCTGGCCTTCCACCTCCAGCCACTGGTGAACCAAATGACCTACACTCTACTAAATGCAGTCGATCTCGATCACCCGTCCACCGCGACGCTGAAAAAGCTGCATGTCGATGCCCGCAAAGTCCTCGATCCCATGGAACGTCTGGTGACCCGCCGTGACGAGGGCCTCTACCACGATACCATGGAGCTGGCCAATGACATCCGCAGCCTGAACCTCCTGATCAGACGCAATATCCGCGATGCCAATAACAGCGATAGCCGCATCAAATCGATGATCATGAGCCTCAGAAAAGACGTGATCGCCCTGGAAACAAAGGTGAACAAAAAAGTAGATTCCATCGCTGGAAAGCAGCAACCGTAAGCACGCGGCAGCCCTCAACCGATTCCAGGCACTCGCTTTTAGCCTTTGCAAGTGCCACTCATGCGAGAATAATCCTTGCGACTTGGTGATTCCGAATCCACTCGTTGGGTGTCCCATGCCGACACTCATTGGAAGTGTTCGTGGCCATCAAGTCAGCGGTTCGCTGTCGGCCCGAACACCCGCGAGATGCCGAGAGCTCTTACGGGCCGAGGCCAGTCTGGCAGCAAGAACCATCCCACCCCTCCACCCTTGCCATGAATCCTGGATTTCGCCGTTTTCTCACCTTACTGGTCGTGTTTGTCATGGCCTTTCTCACCGTCTTTGTGGTCCGCAAAATGCAGGACGGCAGCAGCCTGATGGATATCATCACCGGGCGGGACTCCGCCGCCAATGACGGCCAGTTCACCCTGCGCGACAAGCCGGCGCTGAACCTGCAAGACGTCCAGGTGCTGGCCGCCATCAATGCGGAAAGCGCCGCACTGGTGAAAACTGTGGTGCCCTCTGTGGTCAGCATCGATACCGCCGGCGTGCGCCACGATCGCTTCCGCGACGTCTGGGGGCGCACCTGGGTGCAGCCACGCACGGTCCAAGGTCAAGGGTCCGGAGTAATTGTCACCCAGGAAGGCCACGTCCTGACCAACCACCACGTGATTCAAGGAAACCCGCGAATCCGCCTGACGATGCACGATGGCACAGTGCACTCGGCCAAGGTCATCGGCTCAGACCCCGCCGTGGACATCGCCGTTCTCAAAATCGATGGCAAAGGCCCCTTCGCGCCACTCAAATTCGGTGACTCGTCCAAGATCGAGGTGGGCAACATCGTCTTTGCCGTCGGCAGCCCTTTCGGTCTCGGTGAAACCGTCACCGATGGCAAGATCTCTGCGAAAAAACGCACCTTCTCCGATAGCCGCGTCGACCTGCTGCAGACCTCCGCCGCGATCAACCCAGGGAACTCCGGCGGGCCGCTGGTGAACATCCTCGGCGAAATTGTCGGCATTAACTCACGGATCTACTCCACCGATAAAAAGAACCCGGGATTCCAAGGGATCAGCTTTGCCATCCCCTCCAATGCCGCGCTGAAAACCATGAAGGACATCCTCGCACGCGGGCGTCCGATCCGTGGATTCCTCGGCATGGCCTTCGAAGATCTTGATCCCTACACGCGCCGCGAATTTGGCTACCAAGGACGCGATGGCATCCGCATCGTCGGTCTAGTGCCCGATTCCCCGGCGGAAAAAGCCGGCCTGCGCGAGGACGATATCATCATCAGCTACGACGGCAACGAAATCGCCGACATGCGCCGCCTAATCGGCCTGATCCAGCAAAGCGAAGTCGGCTCCATGGTCAACATGGTAATCTGGCGCGAGGGGGCGAAACACACCATCACCGCCACCGTGGGTGAGGCGGATAACTTCAGCCAGCGCATCCTCCGCGATGAGGAAGACGAAACCACCTCACGGCCCGATCCCAAAACCGTGCTAACCACCATCGGCCTGGTGGTGCGCGAGGCCAACGAGAGGGAACAATCGCTGGGGGTCACCGGCGTGGTGATCAAGCAGATCCTCGCCGGCAGCAAGCTCAGCGGCAGCCTGCACATCGGCGATGTGGTCCACGCCATCAATGGCCGGGCCGTGCAAAGCGTCGAAGATTTTAATACCCGCCTCGCCGCCTCCGCCTCGGTTCAGAACACCGAGCTGGAAATCCACCGTGGTCGCCAAAGCTTCCGCATCCGCATCTCCGTGGTCAAGGCGCAGTAAGCGGCTGATTTTCTAGCCTCGCGAGCGCAAAGCGAGCGCTTGCCCAACCATCCATCTCTCCACCAATCAAAAAGCTCCCTCCAGCTGAGCCAGTGATGGTTCAGCCGAAGAGAGCTTCGAGAAATTCGTCGGTGGGGAGCTTTTTTGCATTGGCCCCCTACTGAGCAACAGGAACGCCGTAAGGATTCTGCGCGGTTGGGGTCACGGCATTGGGGTTAGCTCCAGAGCCATCCCAAGTGCCTGTGGTGCCGCGATTTTGCATAGCAGCTCCAGCGCCCTGAAGGTCACGGCCCATGCCGATGAATGTGTTACAAGAACCCAAGGCCAGTGTAGCAACGGTGAGGACAGCCAAATAACAGGAATGTTTCATAGACAAACCGGTAAGAGCATCCTCATGACTTTGCAACTCAGAAATTGAGACTGGAAATGATTATCGGCACGAAATCATCGCCCGTTTGGCGCCGTGGAGTTGCCCGATCTGATCTCGCCACACGGTCCGGAATCCCGCCTTTCGGAGCTGGGGTCGCTTAGGTGTCCATCTCCCCCGCCGACTAGACTTGCCAGCATCTCAAATTCCATTACATTCTCCACCCATCGCCCTTCTAACTTGTCATCCATCATGACCATCATCACTCCCATCCTCGTCATTCTTCTCGTTGTTGTCATTTTCAACATCATCATCTTCGTGCATGAGCTCGGGCACTTTCTCGCCGCACGTTGGCGTGGGCTTGAGGTGGAACGCTTCCAGATCTGGTTCGGTAAGCCGATTTGGAAAAGAACCTACAATGGCGTGCAATACGGCCTTGGCTGGATCCCCTTCGGCGGCTTTGTCGCCCTGCCTCAAATGGTCACCATGGAAGCCATCGAGGGCGATAACATGAACGACAAACCTCTGCCACCGGTGAAGCCGCTGGACAAGATCATCGTCGCCTTCGCCGGCCCCTTCTTCTCCTTCCTGCTCGCCCTGGTCACCGCCTTCCTGGTGTGGGGTGTCGGGAAACCGGACACCCGCTTGAACCAAACGGTGGTCGGCTACGTGCAAGCCGACTCCGCCGCCGATAAAGCCGGCCTGAAAGCCGGAGACAAGATCCTTTCCATCGGTGGCAACGAGATCGATTCATGGGCGGGCAACATGGACAGCGGCATCGTGGAAAGCATCGCCACCAGCGAGGGCGAGAAGATCGAGATCGTAGTTCAGCGCCCCGGCGTGGAACAGCCACTGACACTGCAGTCCGGCTTCGAGATCCCCAGCTCATCCTGGTATCACCGCTCCGGCATGCGCAAGATCGGCATCGGCTATAAGGAGCAGGTGACCGTCGGCCAGATCGTCGAACACGGCCCGGCCGCTGAGGCAGGCCTGAAAGAGGACGACATCATTCTCACCTTCAACGGCGCCCCCGCCACCTCGTCCATGCAGCTTCTGACCGCCGCCCGCGATGGCAAAACGGCCGAGCTCAGCGTGCAACGCGGTGACGAATCGTTCGAAGTCACCATGGTGCCCCGCAAGCCGGAACCACCCAACGACAAATACACCGCTTACGGTCTCGGATTTAAATTCGATGAATCACTGGTCAGCGAAGAAATCGTCCACCCAGGACCTTGGCAGCAAATTGTCGACAGCGCCCTGGTGATGAAAAAGACCATCCAACTGGTCGCTTCGAAGACCTCCAGCATCGGCGTCGACCAACTCGCCGGCCCGGTGGGCATCGGTAAAGGCTACTACGAGATGATCACCTCCTCCCCTGACGGCTGGAAGCTGGCACTCGGATTCACCGTGCTGTTCAACATCAACCTCGCGATCCTCAACATGATGCCATTCCCCGTGCTCGACGGCGGTCACATCACCCTTTCCATCCTCGAAATCATCGCGCGCCGCCCGGTCAAGGCACGCGTTCTGGAGTTCGTGCAAACCGGCTTCGTCCTCGTGATCTTCGGTCTCTTCATGTATATCACCTCGAAAGACGTCGGCTCCTTCTTCCCCGGAGGAAAACAGGAAGAGCGCCAAGAAATGCGCTTCGAACCCGCTGGGGGGGAGTAGATTGGAAGTCGAGGAATCTCGATGGCTCGAAGTCTAAGAGCCCTGACTGTCCTCTACTCATGCCAGGGTGCGCCTGCTCGGCTCCACATTCTCGCTGCAGAGGCTAAACGGCACGACCTACGAGTCGATCTCCGCAGCCAGCGCCCGCAATTCGCAAGACCCGAAAGGGTCGATAAAAACTAGCGCGGGGTGAAACCCTGGGACTAACGTGCAGTGCGTGGATCAAGTCCCGGAGGGACGACAGAAGGCGACCCACCGCGCAAAGACCCAGCCTCGCCTGAACGGGCACCATTAGCTCCTAATCTGTCTCACGGCCTCATAGAGCACGATGCCTACGGATGTGGCAAGGTTTAGGCTACGGGTCGATCCCTCGACCATGGGGATGGTCAGGCACTGGTCGGGGTTCTCCTCCAGCAAGCTCTCGGGCAGCCCCTTGGTCTCGCAGCCGAAAACGAGGTAATCACCATCATTGAACGCCACGTCCCAGTGCGGCTGTTGGGTTTTGGTGGTGAGAAAATACACCCCCGCATCCGGATCGATGCCGGCACGGAATTCATCCCAACTTTCCCACACCTGGAGATCAACATCCTTCCAATAATCCAAGCCCACACGTTTCACCTGCCGATCGTCGAGTGAGAAGCCCAGCGGCTTTATCAAATGCAATCGAGCACCGGTGGCCAGGCAGAGCCGACCAGCCGCGCCGGTGTTATGAGGGATTTCGGGTGTGACGAGAACGACGTGCAACATGGCGCCAGTAGGTGCGATGACCTTACATGGTGCAAGTCTGTATTTACATTACGTGCTGACAAAGCGGCACAGCTTTGTTAATGGGTAAGGGGCATCGTAGCTAGCAGCCAACATGAAGAGAGTCATCACCGCCATCATCACTGGATCCCTCATCGCCTTTCTCTGGGGATTTGTCTCATGGACGGTGCTTGATTGGCACAGCCCCGCCAGCTTCAAGAATGACGATGCTGTACGCCAAGTGATCTCTGACAATGCCGACACCCACGGCGTTTACCTACTCCCCACTCCCAGCAACGATGCCGATCACGCGGCCCGCATCACCCAGGGGCCCTTCGTCTACGCCACCATCCGGCCCGGTCGTCTCGAGCAACCATGGAGCATGACCGAGCCACTGATCTACTCCTTTGCCATCAACGTCCTCGGCTGCCTAATCATCACGATTTCCGTCCTTCGGATCCGTGCCACTCGCTACATTTCGAGAGCCAGCGTGGGCATCACCATGGGAGTTTTCGCCGCCATCAGCGTGGTCCTGCCGCAGTGGAACTGGTTTGAAACTCCCGGCAAACACCTGCTGGCCAATGCCCTCGATCCCATCATCGCCTACACCCTGGCCGGCCTCGTTATTGCCGCCATTATCAAAACGCCCAAGGCGCGGCGCATCTTCTCATAAATTACCCTCCTGACATGCGTCCAGCTTGACAGGAAAATAGCACCCTATAACACTTGCCACGCATGGAAGTGAAGAACGATCTCCCCCACCACATCGCCATCATCATGGATGGTAATGGCCGATGGGCCAACGCCCGCGGACTGCCGCGCGGCGAGGGTCACCGTGCCGGTGCGGAATCCGTGCGTGAAGCGGTGGAAACTTGCCGCCAGCTCGGCGTCGGCTACCTCACCCTCTACGCCTTCTCCTCGGAAAACTGGAACCGACCAAAAAAGGAGATCGACTCACTGATGAAACTTCTCGAGCGCTTCCTGCGCGACAAGTTGCCGGAAATGCTCAAACAAAACGTCCGCCTGCACGCGATCGGTCGGCTCAACATGCTGCCAGCGTCCTGCCGCAAGGAAATCGACCAAGCGATCGAGAAAACGCGCGACAACACCGGCCTGAATCTCATCCTCGCCCTGTCCTACGGCTCGCGCGAGGAAATCACCGATGCCGCGCGCCGACTCGCCGCCAAGGCAGTGGCAGGCGAAATCGAACCCTCCGACATCGATCCCTCGATGATCGACAACCACCTCTACACCGCAGGCATCCCCGACCCGGATCTGCTGATTCGCACTTCAGGGGAGCTGCGGATTTCCAACTTCCTGCTCTGGCAAATCTCCTACTCGGAAATCGTGATCAGTCCGAAAAATTGGCCCGATTTCCGCAATGCCGACCTACGTGCCGCCGTGGATGAATACGCCCGCCGCCACCGCCGTTTCGGCACCGTCTAACCCCCCACACACCTCGCTACTTTGGACGAACCTCAGACTATTCTCCTCGTCGACCCGGATATTGATTATCTTGATTGGGCGACCAAACACCTCGGCGCCGAGGACCTTCGCATTCTACGTTGTGACCACGCCGAAAAGGCCGTCAAAGTCTGCGACACCACTCGCGTAGATCTGGTCATCGCAGATCTCTCGCTGCAGCCATTTGACGGCCTCACCTTGCTGACCCGACTTCGCGCCGCCCATCCAGCGGTGCTGGTGGTGCTCACCGCCGCCTTCCCCACCACAGCACAAGTGATCGAGGCCACCCAGCTGGGGGCCCAGGATATCTTGAAAAAGGAATCCCTCACCTTCGAGCTTCGAGGGGTCGTGGAAACAGCGCTGCAGGCCATCGAAGACCGCCGCACCGCCGGCAAAACCAAAACCGCACCGCAGAAACAAGATGCCCGGGTGAAAATCATCGGGAACTCGAGTGCGCTGCAGGACGTTTTCAAAATCGTCGGCCGTGTCGCCCGCACGGATGCTCCCGTGCTCGTCTCCGGAGAAAGCGGCACCGGCAAGGAGCTCGTAGCCCACGCGGTGCACGAATACTCACCGAGGTCGAAAAATAAAATCATCGCCATCAACTGTGGCGCCATTCCGGAAAACTTGCTGGAAAGCGAGCTCTTCGGTCACGAGAAAGGCGCCTTCACCGGGGCCATTGCCAAGCGCGCAGGTCTGTTTGAGCAGGGCGATGGCGGCACTCTCTTCCTCGATGAAATTGGCGACATGCCCCCACCGGTGCAGGTGAAACTTCTGCGGGTGCTGCAGGACGGAACTTTCAGCCGTGTCGGCAGCACCGAGACTCAGAAGTCCGATGTCCGTATCGTTGGCGCCACCAATAAAAACCTCGCCGAGGAAGTGGCCTTAGGGAATTTCCGCGAGGACCTCTACTACCGTCTCAATGTGGTGGAGCTGCACCTGCCACCGTTGCGTGCCCGGACCGAGGACATCCCCCTGTTGGCCGAACACTTTCTGCGCCTGACCATCAAGCGCAATGGTATCCCCGCCATCAAGTTCAGTGCCGAAGCTCTGGAGCACCTGCAAACCCACCGCTGGCCCGGCAACGTGCGCGAGCTGGAAAACACTATCGCCCGCGCCTGCGCCCTGGCATCGAACGAGGTCTTGCTGCCGTCCGATATCCAGTTCACCCGGACATTTACCGAGTCCGACGACACTCAACAAGCGACCCGCCAGGCGCTGGAGCATCTGAAAAAGGTGGTGCCCAAAGGCAAAAAAGCCGCCAGCTGGATTGCCGAGGAACTTGGAGCGTTGGAGGACTAAGTCGGACCGCCCACCGACTTCCACCTTGATCCCGCCCAGCGATCGCGGCAGAGTGGGACATCGTGAACCAGCCTATCCAGCACCCCGTCATCGACGACCGCATGGCGCGCCTTCGCCAGCGCGACTGCCCCACTTCCCAGTTCCGCGCCTACGTGCAGGAAATCTCCCAGATGATGGTGCCTGCGGTCACTGCCGATCTTTTCACGCTGCCGACACAGGTCGAGACGCCCTTGGAAATCACTACGGGTCGGAAATTAGAACGGGAAATTGTCTTAGTGCCCATTCTCAGAGCTGGACTTGGTATGCTGGAAGGATTTCTCCGGCTGCTTCCTGAATCGGCAGTGGCGCATATCGGCATGGCCAGAAATGAGGACACGCTGTCTCCCGAAAGCTACTATTTCAACGCCCCCACCAGCCTGACCGATGCTGATGTCATGGTGCTCGATCCAATGCTCGCCACCGGCGGCTCCGCCAGTGCCGCCATCGACGAGCTAAAAAAACACGGCGCCAAGCACCTGCGCTTCGCCTGCATTGTCGCTGCCCCGGAAGGGCTCGAACGACTCAATTCCGACCACCCGGATGTGCCGGTTTACTATCCGGCGCTCGACTCCCGACTGAACGAACACGGCTACATTTTACCCGGCCTGGGCGACGCCGGCGACCGGATCTTCGGCACCGTGCAGGAGTGATTTCTCCCCCTCGTAAGCTCACTCCGCCCGGGGGTGGGCGGCATCGTAGGCCTCGCGCATCCGCTCCTTGGTGACGTGGGTGTAGATCTGGGTGGTCGAGAGCGAGGCGTGACCCAACAGCGTCTGGACACTGCGTAAATCCGCACCGTAATCGAGCATGTGGGTGGCAAAGGTGTGGCGCAGTTTGTGCGGCGTGACCTCGAAGCCGATGTCGGTGGCGGCGAGGTATTTCTTCAGAAGTAGCTGCACTGAGCGAACGGAAAGTCGACGCTTGTTCGGGTCCTTGTTTTTATTGATGAACAGCGGGCCTTCATGCACCGCTGCCGCTTGACGGTATTTTTGCAGCGCAGCCATGGCATGAGATCCGATCGGCACCATGCGCTCCTTGTTGCCCTTACCGAAGACGCGCAGGGTTTCGGAGAGGAAATCGGCATCCTTCACGTCCAGCGCCACCAGCTCGGACACCCGCAGGCCGCTGGAATAAAACAGCTCCATGATCGCGACGTCGCGCAGCGGCTGCCACGGCTGGGCACGGGGGTCGGGGTCGAGTTTCAGCGGCATCGCCAGCAGGTCTTCCATCTGCGCCAAGGTCAAGACGACCGGCAGCTTGCGCTCCGGCTTTGGCAGCTGGATTTCCACCAGCGGACTGGCCGCCAAACCGCCACGGTGGACGAGGAATTTGTAAAACGATCGCAGCGCGGCGAAGCGCAGGCGAATGGTCGATCTCGCCAGCTCCTGCTTCATCAGCTCAAACAGATACTCGCGGAAGTCGTTGGCGCTGCAATCGCGCCACGATTTGAAGCCGTCGCCGCGCCATTCCAGGTAGGCATTCAGCGCGTGGCTGTAGTTTCTCAACGTGCGCACCGAGGCGTTGCGCTCGATCCGGAGAAACTCGAGATAGGCAGCCACATCGTCCGGGGGATCGCTCATTACTTAGGCATTCTAAACTAATTTTCCCAAAACCAAACGCCGAATTTTAGTAGGATTCAGCATTGTGACTATTTTTTCCTTCCCAATACGTTATAATGACACACATGACGGTCCAAAATGCGTGCCTCATATTCATTGTCTGTTTTTCGGCGATCACCGGATGGCTGATGTTCCGCGAGCCTGCGAGTATCTCAGTGAGTTCCGTCGATGCGCCCGCAGCCAAGAAGTCGGTCAGCGCCCAGACGCCTGAGCCGACCGCAGCAGACGTCCCCAGCGAGGTGGCCGAGCACACCCCCGCTAGCCTGGACACCCTCGTGATCCCGGTGCTTGATTTCCGCGAGGTGGCTCTTGAAGAGGTGGTGGATTTCCTCAACCTGAAAGTCCGCGAGATGGAAGGATCGGGTCGTAATTATCAGTTCGTGATCAGCAAAGCGCAAGATACAGTGAGCACGGATGCTGAAACTACGGTGTCGCTCTATCTTGAAGACGTCACATTCACGGAGGCGCTCAATGTGATTTGCGAAGAAGCGGATTGCCGCTGGGAGCTGAGTGATGGTGGGGTGGTGCGGATTTTTTCCGTTGAGGAGTAATTTTTCAATGCGCGAATAGTGCTTGGGTTTTGTTTGTCAGCTTTCCGAACGGAGGGTGGACATTCTTGTCCGCCGGCAACCTAAGCACAGTGCTCTTAGGTTGCGGGCTGGGGTTGCCCATGGACAAGAATGTCCATGCTCCTATCTCGGCTACCTTACTCGACGGTCTCGAAGACGCCGCCGCCTAACAGGGTGCCACCATCGTAGAAGGCGCAGATCTGGCCGGGAGTCACCGCCCGCTGTGGCCGGACGAACTCCAAGGCCAGCTTACCATCGTCGGTGGGGGTTACCGTGACCGGTTCACTTTTCGAGCGGTAGCGTGGTTGGGCTTCGACTTTTCGCGTGGCGGTGATCGGTTTATTCACCCAGCTGACAGTGCCGACGGTGCATTTTTTCACGTAAAGCCCGGGGGTGTTTTCCATGTCCCAGCCGACCACCAGTTGATTTTCAGCGGCATTTTTCCCCACCACCACATAGGCCATTCCTTCGCGCGGCGATGCCACACCATGTCCTTTGCGCTGGCCGAGCGTGTAGAGATGCAGGCCTTTGTGCTTTCCTAAGACCTTGCCATCGAGATCAACAATGTCGCCCGGGCTGTCCGGCACGTAATGGCGCAGGAAGTCGCTCATCTTGACATTTCCGATGAAACAGATGCCCTGACTGTCTTTTTTCCCCGCGACCGGGAGATTGAATCGCTCGGCGACTTCGCGGACCTGGGGTTTCAGCATTTCGCCGCAGGGGAAGCGGGCGCGGACCGCCTGCTCTTGCTCCATCAGGGCGAGGAAATAACTTTGATCCTTGTTCGGATCGGCACCACGGAGGATGTCGGCGCTGCCATCGGATCGTTCACGGCGACGCGCGTAGTGGCCGGTGCCGACGGCCTCAAACCCCTGCGACAGGGCGTAATCGAGAAAAACGCCAAACTTCATCTCGCGGTTGCAGTAGACGTCGGGGTTCGGCGTGATGCCGTTGCGGTAGCCTTCCAGCATGTAGTCGACGATGCGGTCACGGTATTGATCGATCAAATCCACCACCCTGAACTCGATGCCCAGCGTCTTGGCCACGGCATGGGCGTCCTCGACATCCTGCTCCCAGGGGCAATCGCCGGCGATGCCATCTTCGTTGATCCAGTTTTTCATATAGCCACCCGCGACCTCATGCCCCTGCTCCAAAAGCAAGGCGGCGGCCACGGCGGAATCAACACCTCCGGAAAGTCCTACGAGAATCTTCGACACGCGCTTTATTTAAACCCTCAATTTTAAACTCCAAATACCAATTTTGCATTTCTGGCCACGATGAGTGATTTTTCCTGTTTTTGGAGTTTAGAACTTGGGGTTTAGCGTTTAAGACCCACGCATGTCCGACGCCACACCAGCCGATTCCAAGCAGGAAGATAGGAAGTTTTCTCCCTTCGCCGGCTGCTCGATTTTCATCATCGCGGGCGTGCTCGCTGCGGGCATGATTGCCTTCACCGTTTGGACCTATTTCCAGATGAAGGACACCATCACCGGCTTCACCGAGGAAAAACCGCGCACCGAACTGACCATCGACGTCACCGGCAAGGAGTCCGAACAGACGGCGCTGAAAAGCAAGCTCGTCGGCTTCCGCCACAACATCGAAGCCGAGCACCAGGATGAGATTTCCCTCGATGCCGAGGAAATGAACCTCGCCATCGGCACCTTTGAGATCCTCAAACCCCACCGCGGCGCCCTGAAAATCATCGCCGTGCGCAACGACAACATCGAGGCGGATATCTCCTTCCCGGTGAAACCCGGCATCGGCAGCGATGAGATGCGCTACATCAATGCCCGACTGGTAATCCACCCGGAACTGGTCGATGGCGCCGTGTTCCCCCGAGTGATCAGCGTCACTACCGTCGAGGGCCAGGAAGTCCCCGAGCAATTCAGAGAGTTCATCTCGGAGACACTGCTGCACCCGGTGCGCAATGACGATGAGATTGGGCCGATTTTCAAACGTCTCTCCGCGGTCGAGATCGAAGGCAAGCAACTGCTGCTGCAGACCGACCCCAGCTACCGCGCACCCAGCGCCCCGCCGGAAGATCGCCAGCCACTCATTGATCGACTGATGAAAGGCTTCGCTGTGGTCGCCGTCATCTTCCTTGCCATCGTCAGCGGCATCATCTACCTCGCTCGGCGCAAGAAAGCCAACGAAGCCTAAGCGCTTGCGCCCCCACCCATTTCCCCAAGAAACCATTCTAACACCCAATAGTAACTATGAACATCAACGAGAACTTCCTCAAACTGAAAGCCGGCTACCTGTTTCCGGAAATCGGCCGCCGCGTCACCGCTTGGACCGAAGCCAACCCTGACAAGACCGACCGCCTGATCCGCTGCGGCATCGGCGACGTCACCGAGCCCCTGCCACAAGCGGTGCGCGATGCCATGCACGCCGCCATCGATGAGCAAGGTGTAGCTGAAACCTTCCATGGCTACGGCCCGGAGCAAGGTTACGGATTCCTGCGCGACGCCATCGTGGAAAACCAGTTCGAAGGCCTGAACATCTCCGCCGACGAAGTCTTCGTGTCCGATGGCTCGAAATGCGACACCGGCAACATTCTCGACATCTTTGGCAAGGGCAACAAGATCGCCATCACCGATCCTGTTTACCCGGTCTACGTCGACACCAACGTCATGGCCGGTAACACCGGTGAGGCCGATGAAAATGGCGCCTACGAGGGTCTCGTTTACCTCCCCTGCACCGCCGAGAACAACTTCGTCCCCGCCATCCCCGAGGAAAAAGTCGACCTCGTCTACCTCTGCTACCCGAACAACCCCACCGGCACCACCGCCACCCGCGAGCAGCTGGAATCCTGGGTTGCCTACGCCAAGAACCACGGCGCCATCATCCTCTACGATGCCGCCTACGAAGCCTTCGTCCGTGACTCCTCGGTGCCACGCTCCATTTTCGAAATCGAAGGTGCCCACGAATGCGCCATCGAGTTCCGCTCGTTCTCCAAGAACGGTGGCTTCACCGGCGTCCGCTGCGCCTACACCGTGATCCCCAAGACACTCACCGTGAAAGCATCCACCGGCGAGGAAGTCAGCCTACACTCACTGTGGAACCGCCGCCAGTCAACCAAGTTCAACGGCGCCTCCTACCCGGTCCAGCGCGGTGCCGCCGCCGTCTTCTCCCCCGAAGGAAAAGAGCAGGTGTCAGCACTGATCGAGCACTACATGGGCAATGCCGCCCTGCTGAGAAAAGCCTGCCAAGACCTCGGACTGAAAGTCTTTGGCGGTGAGAACGCACCTTACGTCTGGGTTCAGTGCCCGGAAGGTGTCGGCTCCTGGGACATGTTCGACAAGATGCTCGAGGAAGCCCAGGTGGTGATCACCCCCGGTGCCGGATTCGGTGCTGCCGGTGAAGGATACTTCCGTATTTCCTCCTTCAACACCCGCGAGAACGTCGAGGAAGTCTGCAAGCGCATCGCGGCGATCTCCTAACTGATCACATCTCTTTATTTCAAAAGGCGGGGTCCAGCACCCCGCCTTTTTTTGTGCCCTGATCCTTGTATGACACAACGGTGACTAAGAGAAATCCACGCAGCTGCGTTGGGACTCTATCAGCGAACCATTGAACTCGCTGTAAAACCACCGCTACCATGTCACTTCACGCTCAACTCAGTCCAGAAGCTGTTGCACGGCTACAGGCCCAGCAACGGAACTCCACCATCACCAGTATTATTATTTCCATTCTCTTGGTCACCTTGGTCGGGATCATCTTGCTCTTCCTGCTGCTCCCGAAGGTGGATCACTTCACGCCGGAGATTGTTTCTTACCAGAGCCGGGGGGAGGAAAAAAAGCCGACCCATAAGCCGGAATTCACCCGCGCAGTGCAGCGGCAGCCATCGGCCCCTTCATCATCCGCCGCGAAAGCGATCGCGGCCAAGGTCGCATCCACCGTCGCCATCCCTGTGCCGGACAGCGTGGTGGACACCCCCTCGCTGGAACTCGGCGATGGCGATGATTTCGGCAACGGCTGGGGCGATGCCTGGGGAGAAGCTGGCGGCAGCGGTGGCGGCTTCGGCTCCAGCAGCAAACTCGAGGGCACCCTGGCCGGCCGACTCTACGATTTTAAACAAAGCCCAAACGGCAAACCGATCAGCGGCTACGACATCAGGAACCGCTCGCACTTCACCGATCGCATCAATCGCCTGCAGCGCAGCCGCTACAGCCAGAGCTCACTGAACCGGCACTACCAGACGCAGCAGCCCCTGTTCATCCGCTACATCGCCATCCCCAACTCCAGCGCCAGTCAGGGACCGAAGTTTTTCAACGCGGAAAAGGAAATCAAACCCAGCGGCTGGATCGCCCATTACCAGGGCCAAGTGGTGGCACCGAAGAGTGGCACCTTCAGACTGGTGGGCGCCGGCGATGACTACCTCGCCGTCACTCTGAATAAAAAATTCCGACTGGTCGCCGCCTGGCCGGACATCAGCGAAACCGTCGAGGTGCGCGGCGCGAATGCGACTCGTCAGTCAGGCCAGCACAGCCCCTTCGGCAAAACCCCACTGACCTATGGCGACTGGTTCACGGTCCGCGAGGGTGAGGTCTTGGACATCAGCCTAACCCTCGGCGAGCGTCCCGGTGGCATGGTCGGTTTTATCCTGATGCTTGAGGAAAAAGGCGCCAAATACCGCAACACGAAATCCGGTCAGCCGGTGCTGCCTCCGTTCACCATGGGGCCGCTGTCGCCCGAAGACATCGCCGATTTAAACAAGTTCCGTGGTTGGCAATGGGAGACCGATAACGTGCCGGTTTTCCTCGCGCGTTAGGCTAGCTCTTGACCCCTTCCCCTCCCAAGCAAAGACCCCAACGGAATCTCCGTTGGGGTCTTTTTTGAGAGTCTTGCTGTCGCCTCGTTAGAACCAGGCTTTTTTGTTGGTGATGTAGGTTTCCACGAACTCTTCGTCCGACTTCGTGAGATACATGATGCCCTCGATTAGGCCAATGATACCAATGACCGTGTAGCCGAAACCGCAGGTGGCCACGGAAATGACCAGCATGATGATGCCCTCTTTTTGGTAACCGAGGATGAATTTGTGAATGCCGAATCCGCCTAGAACGATACCCAGGATACCGGCTAGCATTTTCTTATCGGCGGCCGCCTTGCCTTCGAGAGGCGCCGCTGGAGCTGGCTGTTGGGGAGTCGGCTCCACGGAGGTTTCCGCAGGTGGTTGTTGTTGATCGTCTGACATAACTACCCTATACCACCCAGCCAGCTTTCGGTGCAAGCGAGGAATGAAACTCCTGCACCCACACGCTGCCCGACCTCTATTTCAGTCCATGAAGCCCTACATCAAAATCGCAGAAACCAAAACTCCGGAAGGTGAACCGCTCGAGCTCATCGAGCACGACGGCACCTACATGATTTGCTCCAATGGCGAGCAGCTCATGACCAGCTTTTCCCACGGGTCCGAGGAAACTCTCGCCGAGCTCGCCTGCGCCCCCTTCAGCCCGGTGAACCAGCCGAAGTTTCTCATCGGAGGGCTGGGAATGGGCTACACCTTGGCCGCCGCCACCCGCGCCGTGACAAAAAAGCGCGCCCAGTTCATCGTTTCCGAGCTCACAGCGACCATTGTCGAGTGGAACAAATCCCACCTCTCCCACCTCAACCCCGGACTACTCGATGACGAGCGGATCACCGTGAAGATCCAGCCGGTGCAGAAAGTCATCCGCCAAGCGTCTGGCGAGTATCACGCCATCTTGTTAGACGTCGATAACGGCCCGTCCGCCTTCCACGGCAAGAACAACGACAGCCTCTACACCCTCAAAGGTCTGCGCGAGATCCAGAACGCACTGAAAGGCGGAGGCATCCTCGCCGTATGGTCGGCACGCGGAGACAAAGCGTTCACCAAAACCCTCCGCAAGGCCGGTTTCGATGTCAGCGAAAACGCCGTGGCCGCCGCCCACAAAGGCAGAAAAACCCGCACCCACACCATCTGGCTCGCCAGAAAGAAGCATTTTTAATTAAACAAGCGACCCAATCTTGTCGCTTTCACACTTGTTACCCAGTCCATATTGCACCGTCTTACCCTTATGATTACTCGCTCCACACTCACCGCACTCTGTCTCACAGGGATGCTGCCCACACTTGCTACCGCCGCTGACGAATACTCCGTCACGGAAAAGCCCTTTAAAAAAGAAGTCAGCCTAAGCGCCACCTTCCTTCCCACTCAATCCACCGCCATCAGCGTTGATCCGGCCGTGTGGACCGATTTCGAAATCACCTCTCTGGTTTCCCAAGGTGCCGTGGTGAAAAAAGGCGACACCCTGATCGGCATCGACAGCCAGAAGATCGATGAGCAAATCGAGAAGATGGAAAAAGACCGCGTGATTGGCAAACTCAACCTCGCCAAGGCGAAGCAAGAGCTCGCCAGCCTCGAGATCACCACTCCACGCAGCCTCGAAAGCCACGCCCGCGCCGCCAAAGAAGCCGCCGAGAACCTGAAGTGGTTCAAGGAAACCGGCCTGCCACTGAGCATCGAAGCCACCAAGAACAGCGTGATCAACGACGAGCTCAACCTCGCTTACCAGCTGGAAGAACTCAAGCAGCTGGAGAAGATGTACAAGGAGGACGACAAGATCGAGGAAACCGAAGAGATCATCCTGACCCGCACCCGCAACTCAGTGAAGCGTGCCAAGTTCGGCCTGAAGTCCAGCAAGCTGAGCTCCGCCCGCAAGCTCGAGACCGAGCTGCCACGCCAGTTGAAAAGCTACGAGCTCGCCGCCGAGAACAGCCGCATCGCCAACGAGAACGCCAAGGCCACCCTGCCACGCGCACTCGAACTGAAACGCAAAGAAGTCGCCAAGGCTGAAAAAGCCGACGCTGAAGCCGATGCCAAACTGGCCAAGCTGAAAGCCGACCGCACCCTGATGAACATCCAAGCCCCCGGCGACGGTGTGGTTTACTACGGCAGCATCCGCAACGGTCGCTGGTCCGCCACCACCGCGGTGAAAGTTCTCAAAGTCGGTGGCAAGCTGCCCGCCAGCACCCCACTGATGACCTTCATCCCCGCCAAGACATCTCTCATGCTCTCCGCCTTCGCCAAGGAGGACAAGCTGAGCGCCCTCAAGAAAGGCCTCAAAGGTTTCGCCATCACTCACCTGAACCGCTACCAGAACATCCCCGTCACCATCACCGGGATCGATCGCTACCCGCAGACCGACGGCAGCTTCCACGTCTCGCTCAGCGTTGATTCCGACACCCAAGCCGTGACCGGAATGACAGCCAATGTGAAACTCGTCACTTCCAAAATCGCTCAGGCAATCACCGTGCCAGCCGACTACCTGACTCGCGAAGACGACGGCAGCTACAGCGTGAAACTCAAGCTCGCTGACGGCAAAACTGAAGCCCGCAAGGTCGTGGTGGCCGATGCCACCAAGGATACCGTGGTGATCACCGAAGGTCTGTATAAGGCTCAAGTCATCGTTAAGTAAACGACTCAACACTCACGTCTTATGCTACGCACCCTTGTCATCCTCGGTCTCTTTGTCGTCAGTGCCTCGGCACAGGATGACCAAGTGGCTGCGAAGCCCAACATCCAGGCCGCCATCAAGCGCGGCGTGGATTATCTGGTCAGCCATCAGAATAAAAATGGCTCGTGGGGCAGTGCGCACCGCACCAAGGGGCTGAATATTTACGCCCCCCTGCCGGATGCGCACCAGTCCTACCACGCCGCCAGCTCCGCACTGGCACTGCACGGTCTGCTCGAGTGTGGCGACCAGCGCCCCGCCACCATTGCCGCCATCGAGAAGGGTGAGAAGTGGCTGCTCTCGGTGCTGCCGAGCCAACGCAGTATCAACCGTAGCGCCACCTACAACATCTGGGGCCACTCCTACGGGCTGCGCGCCCTGGCATCGCTCTACCGCCGCTACCCGGACCCCGCCAAACGCGCCGAATACGTGCGCCATGCGAAAATCCAGATCGCCAAGCTGCAAGCCTACGAAGACGTCAACAAAGGCTGGGGCTACTACGATTTCGACGATAAAACCTACAAGCCCAGCGGCAAGATCATGAGCTTCACCACCGCCACCGCGGTGCTCGCCCTGCACGACGCCTCCACCACCATGGGCATCGAGCTCCCGCCCGTGCTAATGAAGCGCAGCTTGGAATCACTGCAGGAAATGCGCACCACTGACTTTTCCTACGTCTACGGCCGCGGCCACCGTTTCCGTCCGCGTAGCGCCATCAACCGCCCTGCCGGCTCACTGGGTCGGTCCCAGGCCTGCAATGCCGCCTCCCGCGTGCTCGGCGATGAGGCAGTCACCGATGAGGTCCTGCGCACCTGGATCGATCGCTTGTTCGAGCGCAACGGCTGGCTCGACATCGGCAGAAAACGTCCGATCCCCCACGAAGCACCTGCCCAAGTCGCTGGCTATTTCTATTTCTACGCCCACTACTACGCCGCCGAGTGCATCGAGATGCTGCCCGAAAACGAGCAAGCCCAGTGGAAAGAAAAACTCGCCGCCCTGATGATTACCAAGCAGGAGAAAAACGGCAGCTGGTGGGACTTCCCACTCTACAACTACCACTACGCCTACGGCACCGGCTACGTGCTGACAATTCTCGGTCGCTGCCAATAGGGCGGTAACCGTGTGTTTCGGCTGTCGAAATCGGCAGCCCGATCCCACCCATTCTAGCGCTTCCGCTTCGCGTAGGTAAACTGTCGGTTCCCTAACATAAATTCAATATGCGCGCGGGTCAGCTCGCCCATCGTGTTGCAGGTTTCGAACTCGTTGGTCTCGTGAATCCGGCAAAGGTCTTCGCGGAGCTGTTCCACGTGTTGCTGCGGAGATAACTCATCGCGCGCCATGCTGGTCAGCAGCGCTTGCAGGCGACGTTTTTCCACCTGTGCACGCCGCGCCATCTGGGTCCGCTCTTCCTCGGCATACTGGGCGATAGTTTTGCGGTTCATCTCGCGGAAACTGAGCCGGGTGACGTCCTTGTTCGAGTCGAAGTGATAGGCCATGTAGGTCTTGCCCTTGCCCTGGTAGGATTGTTGGTCGAAATCGATCGGGCGCACGCGGTATTGCACCTCCTCGAAGTCCGGGGTGACGTCGACGACGTAGTTCACCGATCGCATATCGCCTAACAGGCGGATGAAACAACGCTCGTTGAACTTCACAAACTCCTTGGCAATCCGCACCCGGTTGACATTTTTTTTCTGCAAATACTCATCGGCAAAAACATTCCCCGGCAGCCCGGCGATGTGCTCCTCGATCAGGGTGTTGCCTCTGGCGAGGTAGTTGATGCGGTTAGGCGACAAAATATGCTCCAGCTCCAGTCCGTAGATCCGCGAGGCATCGAGGTTTTTCACGTAGTAGTAATCGGAGTTGTCGTTGTACTGATTGGTGATTCGAATACGGAACGGGCGGGAGTTTCCGAACTCACCAAAATCGATGCGATCGACGATCAGGTGCTCGTGATAGGTTGTGCCACCGCCGATCTTGAGCTCGGCGTAGATCTTCGTGAGTTGGGGACGAAGCTCCATCATCACCTCGTGCGGATACATCACAGTGAGCCACAAAGTCTCCTTGCCGGTGGGGTCTTCGTAGGGAACCGAGCCGGTGAAACGCAGCAGATCATCGTAAACCAGGGGGATTTCCGAATAGCGGCCGAAGTGGTAGAGATACTGGCCCAGAGAGGCACTCACCGGGTAGAAGTTCTTGCGTCGGGAAATCATCGCCATAATCACTGAACTCTGACAGTGTCACCGGATAAGGCAAGAGCGCATGAGGGCTTGACGCTTGGCAGGCCTAGCCCCTAGTCTCTTGCCAGATTATCCTCTGCGGCCTGCACTCTCTGTCTGCCGCGCACTTCTTCATAAACACCATTAGCCAAATACATACCGTGGACCTTAAGGAAATTCGTAAAATCGTGGAGCTCATGAACGAGCATGAACTGTCCTATTTCCACCTCGAAGAAGAGGGGGTGAACCTGAAGCTCAAAAAAGGAGCTGACATCGTGCAAGTGGCTCAAGCCGCCATGCCCGCTGCTCCAGCCGCCGCACCAGCACCTGCCGCTGGTGATGCACCCGCCGCTACCCCTGAAGCCGCCGGCAATGAAATTCCAGCCCCAATGGTAGGCACCTTCTATTCCGCCCCATCCCCTGATAGCCCGGCCTTCGTCAGCGTTGGCGATACCGTCAGCGTCGGCCAGACCCTCTGCATCATCGAGGCCATGAAGGTGATGAACGAAATCAAAGCTGAAACCGCCGGCACCATCACCGCCATCGTCGCCCAAGACGGTGAGCCTGTGCAGTTTGGCGATGCGCTTTTCCGCGTTCAGTAAATCAATTTTCGCTGGATTCTTTGATTCTGTAATCTTTGCCCAATGTTCAACAAAGTTCTTGTCGCCAACCGTGGGGAAATTGCCCTGCGGATCATCCGTGCCTGCCGTGAGCTGGGCGTCGCCTCTGTGGCTGTCTACTCTGAGGCGGATGTCGATTCCATGCACGTGCAACTGGCCGATGAAGCCGTCTGCATCGGGCCTGGTCCCAGTCAGGACAGCTACCTGAAACCGGACCGCATCATCGCCGCCGCTGAGATCACCGGTGCGGATGCCATCCACCCCGGCTACGGATTTCTCTCAGAGAATGCCCGCTTCGTTGAAATCTGCGAGAGCTGCAATATCAAATTCATCGGACCCTCTGCCGAGGTGATCCGCCGCATGGGCGATAAAAACACCGCCCGTGCCACCGCCGTCGAGTTCGGTGTGCCCATCACCCCCGGCTCCGATGGCATCCTCGAATCCGCCGAACACGGCCTGAAACTGGCCAAGGACATGGGCTTCCCCGTGATGATCAAAGCCACCGCCGGTGGTGGTGGTCGCGGCATGCGCCCTTGCTTCGATGAAAAAGACTTCGTCTCGCTCTACGATGCCGCCAGCAAGGAAGCGATTGCTTGTTTCGGCAACGGCGACTGCTACCTCGAAAAACTGGTGATGAAACCGCACCACATCGAGATGCAGATCATCGGCGACACCCATGGCAACTTCATCCAGCTCGGCGAGCGCGATTGCTCGATGCAGCGCCGCAACCAAAAGATCATCGAAGAGTGCCCGTCGCCTCTGATCTCCGACAAGATGCGTGTGGAAATGGCCGAGGCATCAGTCAATCTGATCAAATCCATCGGCTACGAAAACGCCGGCACCATCGAGTATCTCGTGGACGAAAAGGCGGAGAACTTCTACTTCATGGAAATGAACACCCGCATCCAGGTGGAACACCCAGTGACCGAGGAAGTCATGGGCTGCGAGCTGATCAAGGAGCAAATCCGCGTCGCCGCTGGCGAACCGCTGTCGAGCCACGTGCTGCAGACGAATCCGCGCGGACACTCGATCGAGTGCCGGATCAATGCCGAAGACCCCTACAACAATTTCTGCCCTAGCCCTGGAAAGATCACCCTCTGGTACACACCGGGTGGCAAGGGCGTGCGCTTGGATACCCACGTGTATTCCGGCTACAGCGTGCCCCCATACTACGATTCCATGATCGCCAAGCTGATCGTCACCGGTGCCACCCGTGAAATCGCCATCTCACGCATGAAGCGTGCGCTGTCCGAGTTCAAGATCGAGGGCATCAAGACGACCATTCCTTTCCAGCAGGAAATCATCGATCACCCCGACTTCAAAAATGGCGACTACGGCATTGAGTGGGTGGCCGATTACATGAAGAGCGAAGGCCTTCAACCGTAACAGGCGGTTCACAGATCACCAAAAAAGCGCCAGGGTCACCCGCCCTGGCGCTTTTTTGCGTTAGGAGGAAAGCGGTATGGTAGATCCCGCCGGGGACCCCTTTCGGAGTGCGGTGATCCCAAATCGCCGCTTTCGAACACCCTGTGGCCGACCATCCCAAATCACCCTCACCAACCCAACACCTCCCCCAGCCAAATCACCACCCAGCAGCATCCAAAGCGGTGATCACTCACCGCACTCCAAAGCTACCAGCCTGGGCGGTCTGCGCGGATTTTCTCACTAAACTCCGAGCTATCGTGCGCCTCTTTGGCGGCGGGGTTGATGTAGGCTTTTTGCCGCAGCTCAGGAAATGGCAGTCCTTCGTCATGGAAGTGACCGTGACCGTAGAGGTATTCATCGAGCAGTCCATTGACCAGCATGCGGAGATCGAACTCGCCCCGCTGGTCGGCTGGCAGGCGATTGCGCAGGCTGGTGGTGCAGTTTGAGTAAATGATGTGGTAAAAACGCGGCTTCTGCGCGAGGTCGTTCTGCACTTCCAGGGCACTGAGAAAAAACGCACGGACATCCTCGGCAGGCATATCGATCCGATACAGGTAACAAGGCTCGTCACGCACGCTGGCTCGCAGCCGCACGCAGTCTTCTTCCGTGGCGAAGATATACTGCAGCTCAAACATCTTGTAGAGCCCGCCCACGACCGAGAACTCCTCGTTTTTCTCTCGCCGGGTTTCCACCGACAGGCAGATCCGACCGTCCGGGCCGAAATCGAAGGACAGCAGCGGGTGGCCAATCCGATCGCCTCCAAAGGTCGAGTGGAACAGGTCCATGCCGCGAAGGTTGGAGAGCTTCACCTGCCGCGTTTCCCAGCGCTCGGTCTGCTCGCCGTCGCGGGTGTAGTCGAAGTTGCGCACCTGCTTTAAGGTCACCACGTCACCGTCGATTTCTGACGACCCGGTTTTGGCAAATTCCGGCGCCCAGTCGCGATCGTTCGAGGGCTGCACAAACGACCTCGGGACGACGATCACCGACCAGGCCAGCAGGCAGACGATGCAGCGATGTTTTTTCGATGCAAACTTCCGCCAAGCCACCACCAGCAGAGCCAGCCACAGCGTGGCCAGCAGCGCATTGCCAAAGCCACCCGAGGAAAATGGGCCGTCGAACCAGATCATGCCCCAGAAGTAGAGCAGCAGCAGACTCACCAGACCGATCAGCAAGCCCTTGCCCAGTCGCAGCAGCCATTGCTGCCACATCGGTCGCTCGCAGGCCTCAGTGGCCTCACCGGCCTCGTGGTTCTCTTCCTCGTTGCTTATCGTTTCCATCCATTTCTCTCCTTAGTTTGACTTCAAATTCAGCCGCAGAATCCGGCGCAGCTCGCGGATCGCCTGCGGGTGGGTGTGGGCGCTGTGACCTGCCGGCACAATGACCTCCGACTGTGCTCCCTGAAGGTGGGCGCTGCGGTATGCCACCACGCCGTCCGAGCTGTGTGGACTGTCGCCCAGGCCCCGATCGCCAATGATGCTGTGGTAGCTCACCGCGTCGGCCACGGGCGTGGACGCCACCAGTTTCAGCGCCGGATTGTTATGCTTGAGCGCCTGCACGCCATTGGTCATGTCGTCGTTGAGTAGAATCGTCCGGCCGAGCTCGGTGAGCGATCGGCTTGCCTTCACCGGGTCCAAGGTCAGTGCTTGCTGCGGGATTTTGATCAGGGAGATGACCACGCGGCCAATCCAATCGTTCGCCATCTGACTGCCTCGGTGCGGCGTGGCGATGAACACCGCGCGATCGATCATCGTCGGGCGCGGCAACTGCATCAGGGTGCGGTAATCCTTTTTCACCTGCTCCGCCAGCTGCGCCTTTTGCAGCGGAATGGTGGCGATCTTGCGCCAGGTTTTGGGTCCGAAATTGCGCACCTGCATGCTGGTCAGCAGCCCACCCATGCTGTGGCCGACGATGACTGCTTGGTCGGGCGTGATCCCCATCTTGTGGTAGAATCCTTGCAGCTCGAGCAGCTCTTTTTTCAAGGCACTGCCCGTTCGGCGGATCGGAAATCCGGTGGGGTAGTAGAAAAAGTAGATTTGGTACTTCGCCAGCACCTCGGCATCGGTGAACAGGCCGTTCAGGGTGGTCGACCAGGTTGAGGGGTCTGATGCCAGTCCGTGCACCAGGATCAGCGGGGTCTTGCGCCGATCGAACTTCTGCACCGAGTAGAGCCCGAGGTTTTTGACGTAGCGCACCGGGTAGAACACGCCCCTGAGGTCCTCCAGCAGCCCGCGCGACCTCGCCTTTTCCAGACTGAGCGCTATCGGGGCGGTGAGGTCGGCCGAAAGCAGTCGCTGCCGACCGTTGACCCGCACTCGACTCTCCACCGTGCTGTCGTGAGTCTGAAACCGAGCCACGCCCCGGCGGGGGAAATCCACCACCACGGTGACCGGCAGAAAGATCCCAGATTCATGGAGAAATTGATCTTCCTTTGCCCGCCCAGTTTTCGCCGGTTGATAGTGCGCCACCATCGCGGCACCAACTCCGCCGCGCATCACACGATGTTTCCACCCTTTCAGCTCCAAGGTCTCGGCGGCGACGACTTTCGTGAACTCACTGAGGGCAATCTTACCCCGCAACGAGTCCGCCCGCGTGACCCGAGGGATCTCCACCCGATAGCGCCGCTCGCGGCCGTGGCCGACACGTAGGTCCGGCTGACTAACCAGCAGCTCGGCCGCCTGACCGGTGGCAAAGTTCGTCAGTGGCAGCAGTTGATCATCGCCTGCTTCGGTGAGCATCTCGGCCGCCTCCAAATAGCGTCCCAATGCCGCCGCCGGGGCGGACGACTCCATCGATTGCGCCTGCTTCACCAGCTGATAGGCGCGGTGGTAGACACGGGAGCGATTACCGTCCGGTTCCGGCAAATTCTTCGATACCACGCGCACAGGATCGCTCAACCGCTTCACGGCGAAGTCGCTGCAGTGGCAGAGCAGCAGGCAGGACAGCACCGCTGCGAGGATGGGGGCGGCGGCACGACTCATGACGACCAAACTTCCAGATCGAGCAACTGCTTCTCAGCCTGCGGCGCCCAGCCACGGTTCGCGATTGGTGAGGCTGGCGAGGGATGGAGAATCTTGCCGGTCTTGAATGCCTGCTCGGGGAAATACTGCTTCACCGTCTCGATCAGTTTCTTCTCTGCGTAGGCCCCCACACCGATCAGCCATTCCGGCTGCTGGGCGGCGATGACGGTGGCGAGATGCTCGCGGCAGGCGTTTTCCACCGGCTCCATCTCAGCCTTCGGCAGCTTGTCCGGGGTGATGTTTTTGCCGGTCTCTCCCATCCACACCAGCGGGCAGTAGTTGACCACAAAGTGCTCGGCAAAGAAGTCCTTCGCCTGGGGGAACTTTTCCGAGAACAGCCCCCAGAGTCGCTGGCCACTGACCTCGGATCGCTGGCAGGCGAAACCGACCACCTCCCGCTTCGGGTGCTCCGGCTCCGGTTTCCGCACCTCTCCGGAAATACCCATCCAGTCGCGCACGGCGGGGATTTCACCGAAGGGGACACCGGTCTGCGCCATGCCCCACGGTCCGGGGTTCATGCCGAGCATCAGCACCCGCTTTTTTCCGGCACCGTATTGCTCGAGATACTGCCGGTGGGTTTCCCAGGCATACTCGGTGGGCAGATACACGTGGCTCACCGGTTCGGCGAAGCGCAGGGGTTTCAATTTTTGAGTCAATGCCGTGGCGGCATCGATGATCGCGGTGGCGTCAGGCATACCCTTTTATAACCCCGTTAAGAAGTCGTGCAATCCTGCAAACTCAGCTCTGGTAATTGCGTATTCTGCTCCTACACTCCCGCCGCCATTCATGTTTGACCTTACCCAAACCGTTCTCCTCGCATCATTTGCGCTATGCCTGCTGTCACTGCTGGGGGCGCTACCACTGGCCGCCTACCTCCGGCGCAGAACTCCCACACTGGGGTGGAATTATGATGGACTGGTGCAGATCGAACCGCTGCGTCGGGTCGACTTGTTAGGCCTTGGATTACTGATCGCACTCTTCTGTCTGCAGTCGTTGCTGAAGCTGCCGCAGGTGATCGATTTCTTCATCTCCATCGGCTGGCTCAGCAGCTCGGCCGCCGAACAGCCGGAGACCATCCAGCTCACCCCCGAAGTGCTCTTAGCCGGCATGATCAGCCAATCGGTGCCGGGCATGATCGTGCTCGTGTTCCTCGTTTTCAGACACATCAGCGTGATCGATTTCTTCGGGCTGAAATGGCGCAAGGCCTACCTGCTGGTGCTCATTGGCCCCTTTGCCGCTGTCTTCGTGCACGTCGTCTTTGTGCTGATGGAAATGGCCGGGTATTCGCGTATAATCGAGTCGGTTTTCGGTGAGGCGAAGCAGCAGGAGATCGTCAAAATCTACCAGGAAACCAGCGCGGTCTCGATCCGGATCATGCTCGCCTTTGCGGCCGTCATCATCGCTCCGGTAGTCGAGGAGGTGGTCTTCCGAGGTTACATCTACCCAGTGTGCAAACGTTACACCGGGCGCATCATCGCGACGTTTTTTGCCTCCTTGTTCTTTTCCGCCGTGCACTTCAACATCCCCGCTCTGTTGCCGCTGTTCATTCTCGCCATCATTCTCACCATCGCTTACGAATTGAGTGGCTCGCTCTGGGTGCCCATCAGCATTCACGCCTGCTTCAATGCTTTCACCCTGATCGTTCAGGAACTTCAAACCACGCCATGACCTTCCCTTCCTCGTTCCCTGTCTGCCGCACTGCGCTGCTCAGCCTGTCCGCCGTTTTCTTCGCCTCCTGCGGCAAGGAACAGGGCGAAGCTGTGGAGAAAAAGGAAAGCGATCCCACCGGCGGCGTCTCCAAGGAGAACAGCAACAACACCGCCCTGCACCAGCAGCTGGCCCAGCAGCCCGGCCAAAATGCGGTTTCCAGTCAGTGCATGGAATGCCACCAAGACATCCACCACCATTGGCAATCGTCCCAGCACGGTCAGGCGAACCGACTGCTCAACCTGGCGCTCGATAGCGAACCGTTCTCCGATCAGAAACTCGACACCCCCTCGGAGAAGTGGACCTTCACCCTCGACGACGGCCAACCGGTGGTCACCGCCAATGGCAAGAGCTACCACGCCGGCATGGCGATCGGTGTCGAGCCGCTGGTCCAGTATCTGGTATCGTCCGAAGGTGGACGCTGGCAGACCCCCAACGCCGCTTGGGATCCGGAGAAGAAGGAATGGTTCGATGTCTTCAACGGCGACTTGCGCACCTCCGCCGACTGGGGTCACTGGAGTGGCCGCGGCATGACCTGGAACACCCAGTGTGCCTTCTGCCACATGACCGATTTTGATAAAAACTACGATATCGCCACCGATAGCTACGACTCGAAGTGGAAGGAAATGGGGATCGGCTGCACCCAGTGCCACGGCGACATGGCGGAGAAGGCCGATGCCAAAACGGGCTGCCTGATCGACCTGGCGAAACACCACAGCATCAAGAAAAACCACCCAGCTCTCACCATGGACAACTGCGCGTCCTGCCACTCGCGCCGCGGCGAGCTCGATGGTAAATTCAAGCACGGTGAGAAATTTGGCGATCACTATCAGCTGCAGCTCCCCACCCAGCCGCACCTCTACTACCCGGACGGCCAGATCAAGGACGAGGACTACGTCTGGACCTCGCTGAAGCTCTCGAACATGGGTCACAAAGGCGTCAACTGCATGGACTGCCACGATCCCCACACCACCAAACTCAAGATGCCGGTGGCCAACAACACCCTCTGCATGTCCTGCCACGCCGGGGGCAGCAACGGTCGCATCGAAGGAGCCATCGTCATCGATCCCTCCACCCACACCAAGCACTTTGGGGTAGGAAAACACAACGGTGTTGGCTCTGGCCACTCCTGCGTCGATTGCCACATGACTCACACCACCTACATGGGTCGCGACCCCCGCCGCGACCACGGGTTCCACGTCCCTGATCCGCAGATGACCAAGGAACTCGGCATCCCCAACGCCTGCAACAAGTGCCACGAGGACCAGGACACCGACTGGGCCATCAAGTGGACCAACACCTGGTTTGGCGACAAGATGAACTCCCCTGAGCGCCAGCGCCAGCGCGCCCGCACCCGCGCCATCGGCGCCGCCTTCAACGGTCAGCAAGAAAGCATCGACGCCCTGCTCGCCGCCTACGCCAAGGAGGAGAACACCGCCTGGAAAGCCACGCTTTTACAGATCATGCAATCCTGGGCCACCGACCCCCGGGTGCAGCAGCTCGGTCGCGAAGGTGTGCACAGTAAGGACTCCCTGCTGCGTGCCTCCGCCTGCATGGTGCTCGAGTTCAGCACCGATAACGGACCATGGCTGGAACCGATGCTCAACGACCCGGTCAAAGAAGTCCGCATGGCTGCCGCCTGGGCGATGCGCACCCGCCTGTCACTCCGCTCCGAGGTCAGAAACGAGCTCGAGCACTCGCTCGCCTTCACCGCCGACCAGCCAGCCGGAGCGATGCGCACCGCGCAGTTAGCCATCGATGCCAACCAGCTGGAAAAAGCCGAGCGATGGATGCAGCGGGCGGTCACCCTCGATGAAACATCCGCCGCCGCGCACGAATCCTATGCCGTGCTGCTAGGCCGCATGGGCAAACCCAACGAGGCACTGAAGCAGCTGCAAACAGCCGACCAATTAGCCCCCGGAAACCCCCGCTACGCCTACCTCATGGCGCTGACCTACTCCGAGTTAGGCCGCAAGGACAAGACCGAGGAGCTGCTCAAGAAAGCGATCCAGATCAACCCCGGATACGACCGCGCCCACTACAACCTCGGGCTGCTGCTCGCCGGTCAGAACAAGCTGGATGAAGCCATCGCCAGCATCCGCATGGCGGAAAGAATCAACCCGAGCGTGCCGGACTACCCCTACGCACGGGCCACCCTGCATATGCGCAAGGGCGACAAAGCCGCCGCCTTTGAAGCCTGCCGAAGCGCCCTCGGAGCCGATCGCAACCACCAGCCATCGATCCAGCTGCTACGCCAGATCGGCAACCCGAACCAACCCTAAGCGATGGACAGCGGAAGCCCCAGCCCCCCTCCCAACAGCTTTGCCCGGCAGCTTGGTTTCTGGTCGTTGCACTGCGGCGTCACGGCCATCCCCAGCTTCTGCATCGCACTAACTCGCTTTAACAGCCCCTCGGCCATCGCCGGCATGCTCGGCGGGATTCTCACCTTCATCATCGGCTACGCCTGGCTCACCTCGGCCAGTTTTTACGGTAAAGTCCACGTCGGACTGATTGGTAAAGCGATCAAAATGGGTGCTCGCATCCGCATGTGGATCTCCATCCTCTCCCTGCCCCTGCTACTCACCACCGTCGGCCGATCGGATCCCGCGGAGGAGCTCATGTTTGTGCCCGACATGTGGTTCGGCCTCGTCGCGCTTCTACTGTTCTCCCTGATCTCACAGCTACTCGGCATCATGCCGCTGCGCCAAGGCATCGAAGAGCTCGATGGCATCTCCACCTACTTCGTCACCCTCATCGAAGGCGGCCTGATCTCGGTTTCCCTGATCCTGATCGCCTTCCTCGCCTTGATCGTGCTCAACTACCGCCGCAACCGCCAGCGCCTGCCATCGGATTTCATTCCTCGCTAAACCCCAGGGTAAGCATCGGGGGCGATGAAGAGGGGCATGGGCTCGCTTTCCAGGTGGACCATGACGCAGCGGTCCAAGAGCTCGGTGGTATCGAGCGGCTCGAGGCTGCTGGAGGGGAGCTTGTTGACCTCCACCGGCCAGAGGTGCTTGGGGATGATGCGTGGGCTTTGAGCGGGGAAATGTTGGATCAGCTCGTGTTGGTGCAGCCACTTGCCGCGGCGGGCGTTGGGGCTGAGGTAGGCTGCCTGGGCCGGCTGGGCGGCGCTGATGTGATCGAACAGGCAGCCGATGACCAGCTGACGGGTAGTGATCGGCTGGTCACGGTAGGCGACTGGCAAATGCTCGCGGAACTGCTGCACCAGAGTGAGCTGGTGGCTGCGGAGACGCTTGAGTTTTTTGTCGTAATTGTCTCGGGCGTCCGGCCCGGGAAGCTGATGACCATCGGCCGATTCCACCGCGAGGTAGAACTTCACCGCCAGCTCGAGGTGGATGATGGCTCCGCTCGTCCGATCGCGCAGCAGGAAATCCAGCTCGCCAAGGGTGCGATGTTTGTCGCTCTGAATCTGCAGGCTTTTTTCTAACAAATCGTAGCACTCCGACTTCTCCAGCAGCGCTGCCAAGCCATCTTCATAAATGTGGCCGAGCTTTTGATCCAGCGAGATCGCACCCGCCTCGTCCGGCAGCGCTAGCCCCGATCGATCGAAGACAGCCGCCTCCGGACAATCACCCACCAGCACCGGGCTGCTGCGCAGGGCGGATAGAATGAGATCGGCGGACATGAGATCGGACCCGTTAGGTGCGGTATTTTTTGGTCAGCCGTTTGGCGCACTCGATCTGCTGGCCGGTTTCCAGGCAGCACTTGCGGCGTTGGCGGATCCACTGCACCGGATCGGTCCCCTTCGGGATGAAGCCGGCCTTGGCGCACCAAGCGATGATGAACTGACCGGTGCGGCCGCAGCCTGCCACGCAGTGGATCACCGCCGGTTCCTTGGCGGCGTGGTGCCGATCCATCACCGCAATGAAATCCTCGATTTGCTTTTCCGTGGGCACGCCGAAATCGGGCACATTGAAGAAGTGGTAATCGAGGTGCTTGGGCACATCGTTGCGATTATCGAACTCGCAGACATTGACCACCGCCTTGATCCCTTTCTCATCGAAAAGATCAAACACGTAGGGGTCTGGCCACCACGAGGCGGCGATGACATCCTCCACAATCCAGGTGAAGGGTTCGGTGCGTTCAGGTTGGCCGCGCTCGGGCCAATACCAAGGTCTCACAGGCATGGCTGCAAACTAATGTCTCGCGAAGCGCATGAAAAGACCTTCCTCCGTCTGAGGTCACAAAAAAACGGCCCACCGTGAGGGTGAGCCGTTGGGAGATTGGGTGATAGAACTCGCTTACTTCTTCAGCAGGTCGCGGATTTCTTCCAGCAGCACCTCTTGTTTTGGTGGCGCTGGGGCTGGCTTTTCTTCCTCCTTCTTCTTAGTGGCCTTCTCGATGTATTTCACCATCACGAAGAGGGCAAAACCAACGATCAACAGGTTGATTGTGTTATTGATGAATAGGCCGTATGCCACGGTTGGGCCGGCTTCTTGGGCTGCCTTGAGGTTTTCGTAGCTGCCACCATCCATCGCATAGTACATCTGGCTGAAATCAGGCAATTTGAAGGCACCACCGATGATGGGCATCATGACGTTATCGACCAGTGACTTGACTACGAGGCCGAAAGCGCCGCCGAGAATGATACCTACAGCCATATCGAAGGCGTTGCCTTTGATGATGAAATTTTTAAAGTCTTTTAACATTGTATTTGGGTTGGTTGGGTTGTGTGTATTGCTAGATTGAATCTTGTAGAACAGGATCCGTTATCCTGATCATTAGACGATCTGCGCCTGCTGATCAAAACAATAAATCTGTTATAGTGGACACAGGTCGCCGTGATGAGGGTCACAAAAAAACGCCGGAGCGATCTGCCCCGGCGTTTGGATGATGGTTTTGTGGTGGTCGCTCTGGCTTATTGGGCCAGCTCGGCACGGACGCCTTGTTTCGACTGCACCAGCTTCTGCAAGGTCGCGCTCATCTCGGCGGCGCGTTCTTTCTCCTTGCCGATCAGGTTGCGTCTCTCACCGACATCAGTGGCCAGGTTGTAGAGTTCGCCTTTCCCTTTTTTCCCGCTGGGGGCGATGTATTTCCAATCGCCATCGCGCAGCGCCTTGCCGCGGGCTTCTTCGATCAGCAGGCGGGTGCCCACCTGATCTTCGCCTAACAAGGCCGGCAGGACGTTCCGACTATCAATCGCTTCGTCAGCAGCCAGCTCGATGTCCAGCAGCTCGGCAAAGCTCGCCATGAAGTCGATCTGGTTAATCATCGCCTTGGACACGCCGGGTTTGATTTTTGCCGGCCAGCGCACCATCAGCGGCACGCGGGTGCCACCTTCGTAAATCTGGTATTTGCCACCGCGGTAGGGGCCGGAGCCGTCGTGACCGCGGTCGACTTCTTTGCTGGAGGTTTTCACCGTGGTGCCATCGTCGTAACCGTCGTCGTAGACCGGTCCGTTGTCGCTGGAGAAGATCACGATGGTGTTCTCCGCCAGTCCTTGTTCTTCCAGCACCTTCATGATTTCGCCGGCGCACCAATCGAACTGCACCATGGCATCGCCGCGGTAGGACAGTCCGGATTTGCCTTTGAAGCGAGGATTCGGTGCGCGTGGCACGTGGATGTCAGCCGCGGCCCAGTAGAGGAAAAACGGCTCCCCTTTTTTCTGCGCCGAGATGTATTTGCGGGCCTGTTTCACGAACTCGTCTGCGATGGTTTCATCGTCCCAGAGCGCCGACTTGCCACCCCACATTTTGCCGATCCGGCCGATGCCGTTGATCACGCTGTTATTGTGCCCGTGGGTGCTTTTGTAGTAGGTCATCGCCTCCGGGCTCTTGCGGGCGTCCGGGTAAACGGTGCCGGTGAACCCTTCCGGTGGACGTTTTCCGACATAGAGAGGGTCGGCGGGATCGAGTCCCACAACGTGGTGGTTTTCCAAATAGACGCAGGGCACGCGATCGTTGGTGGACGGCAGCAGGAAGGAGTAGTCGAAACCGATCTCCAAGGGGCCCGGCTTCACCGCGCCATTCCAATCGACCTCATTCTTGCCATCGCCAATGCCAAGGTGCCACTTGCCGATCACCGCGGTTTTGTAGCCCGCTTTCTTGAACAGCTGAGGCAGGGTCAGCATGTCCGGCTGAATCTTCATCGGCGCATTGGGTGCCAGAATCCGGACGTTGTGGCGGAATCCGTGGATTCCGGTGAGCATGGAAAATCGTGATGGGGTGCAGGTGGCTGCGGAGCAGTGGCCATCGGTGAAGCGCAGCGACTGTCCGGCCATCTTGTCAAGGTTCGGTGTGGGGATGAGTTTCGCCCCGTAGGCACCGACATCTCCCCAGCCGATGTCATCTCCGTAGATAATCACGACGTTGGGTTTTTCGGCGGCTTGGGCCAGCGCGGTCGAGGCGACCACGGCGGCGGCTAGTTGGTAAATCCGTTTCATAGGCTGCTTAGTTTACTGGTGAGGAGATTTTTATCTATCGTCTAATTTCGTCATTTCTTCAGCCCGACCGGTGGCCCGTAGCCGATGAATTTCGCCCGACTCGTTTTCGCCGGCAGTTTAAAATCGTATACCCCGTAGCCATCGCCGCGCTTTCCTCGGTAGCTGCGGCCTTTGGTGGCGCCGATCATCACGTGACGGCCGTCTTTTTCCTGACCGAGGTAGATCGAGACATGGCTGATGTTCACCTTGCGGCCGTCGGTGGGGCGGTAGGTGCCGCTCCAGAACAGCAGATCGCCGGGGGTGAGTAGGGAAAAGGAGCTGTGATCCAGGCGACTGACACCGGCTGGGATCGGGTGGATGTTCCCGGCATCCTTCAACCAGAGATACTGCTGCGCCGAGCTTCGCGGAATCTTGAACCCGAGTCCGCGCAGGACAAAATACATCGCGCCGGAGCAATCAAAACCACCCGCCTGGGGCGTAGCACCGCCAAAGCGGTATTTCAACCACCCGTGCTGCTTGGGGATCGTGAGCGCGTGACGGATCAGCGCCTTCCGCTCATCGCTAAGCTGTTCCCAGCCGCGCAGTTGGGAGGTCTGCAGGGTTGCCGGACGGTAGTAGGTTTTGCCATTTTCAAGGTAGCTGGTGGGATCAGCCACGGCACTCTGGCCGAACGTCAGTCCCAGCAGAACCACACCTGCCCATGCACGCCATCGGACTAGTCCAGTCATCGGCCTCACTTAGAAACGAAGACGGATGGCCAGCGAGCCAAACGATTGGTTTTTATCCTGCGTTTCGAAGGTCTTGGTGCGGTAGGTGTGCACGTAGCTGAACTCGAGATCCGAGTAGCGCACGCCAAAGCCGGCATAGAGCTCGGCGACAAAAGGTTCGCGGTCGACATTGGTATCGTAGTTGCGGAACAAGGGGCCGTCCAAGGTGATGTCATGCAGCACGCCGGTGGCCTGGGCACCGAGCAAGCCGTAGAGCGACCACTTGTTGCTATTGCCCGCGCCACTGTAGAGGCGCTGGGTGTGAGCGGTGGCAGATAAGCGGGGATCGGCAAAC
The DNA here is from genome assembly GCF_016811075.1 of Oceaniferula flava. NCBI lineage: Bacteria > Pseudomonadati > Verrucomicrobiota > Verrucomicrobiia > Verrucomicrobiales > Verrucomicrobiaceae > Oceaniferula > Oceaniferula flava. The sequence continues at coordinate 14,923 of NZ_JAFBGL010000006.1, read as the reverse complement.
TCCACCGGCAAGTTCCACCCGGCACGCACGAGAAAGCCAATCCGGGCATCGGTGCGGAAGTTGCCGAGCGCGTATCCGGTTTCGGTAAAACCGTCCACTTTCAGATCCATTGGCAGCTGAATCTTGTGCAGGCTTTCGATCCGGCGGCGTTGGTTAAAGTAGAGGTTCAGCGTGATCTCGTTGGGGATCTGGCTGTCCCAGCCTTGGAACTTGTCAAAATCCCGCAGGTCGTGAATGAAATCCTGCGTTTCCTGCGCGTAGGACGCCGGACCGACCACACCGATGGCAATTTCCACCGAGTTCTGTGCGTGGGCATCGCGGGCGTGCAGGGAAAACCCGAGACCCGCCCAGCCGGCATAGGGACGCTCGCCCTCGGGAGGCACCAGCGCTTCGCGCGTGGCCGGGGTGAACATCAGCTGACTGAGCGCGAAGCCGTAGCTGTATTCGATCTGCGCCGGGTGGCGGAAACCCCAAATCTTGCGCATCCAGTTCAAGCTCTCACTGCCACCACTGAAGCGGTGCAGGTTGTCCTGAACGAAGGGAATATCGATCGCCGGCTTGCCCTCGGTGATCCATGATAGTCGGGCGCCGTTGGTGTAGTTCTCATCCGTGCCGCCAAACAAATCGTTATCCAGGAAAAACGTCAGGTAGCCGGCATCAGCCGTCGCAATGGGTCCTTCCAGCTGAAAATGCGGGTCGATGCCGCCGATCAAATCCGCCGACACCGGCTCGATGATCTCACCAGTGGTGGTCGATACCGATTCACTCTGCGCGAGCAGTGGTTGGCTGAGCAAGGCGAGAACTCCCGCGGCGGCGGGCTGGATCATGGGACGTAGCTTCATACTGGGGAAAAGTGGAGGTTTGAATCGACGTAGCGACCTGTGAGCGCTCGGCGGTAGTCTACTATAGTCTATAAAGGAGCGACGATGAGTTCGTCACCCACTTTGATGTCAATCTTGCCCACTGGGTTCGGCAGTGGATCGGCGATCTGGGCTTCGTCATCGATGCGAGTGACAATGACTTCGCCGACGATACCGGTGTTTCTTCTGATCGCAAGTCGAGTTCCCACGCGGACGTTCGTGTGTTTCACATTAATGACCACGAAAGGAATGACGCCGTTGTCCTCCGGCACCTCAGTGACCTGGGCCATCACCATGGCATTGGCGATCAGGCGGGCGCGGCGAGCTTCCTTGTCGCGCTGGCCGACGCTGCGTTCATTCATCGCCAGAGTTTCGGCCTCGGCTTGTTTGCGTTTTTCCTCGGCGGCGATTTTTTCTTCCTGGAGGCGTTTGTTCTCCTTCTTCAGCGCGTCGAGTTCAGCGGCGGTCATGGAGTCAGGTTTTTCGGCCGGTGTGGGGGCTGCGGTCGGGGCGGCACCACGAAGGCGCTCGAGCTCGGCCTGCAGCCGTGAGTTTTCGTCCATCAATTCTTTGGCGGTCTGGCGATATCCATCTTCCACCTCGCCATCGCGCATGGCGCTGTAGGAAAGAATCAAGGCGGCGAGTAACATCGCGGCGGTAGAGCCGAGTAAGATCTGGGTGATGTTCATGGCGGGAATCTGTCTGAGAAATTCGGCATTAACAAGTATTTATCCCAGCTGCCACGGCGTGGCACGACTCCACACTTGATTCTACGCATCGACGAGGGCACACTCACGGCCATGATGCGCATGGCGGTTCTCGGGAGTGGAAGTGGTGGAAATGCCACCTTGGTCCAGTGCGGATCCACCACCGTCTTGGTCGATGCCGGGCTGAGCGCCAAACAACTGGTGCTGCGCATGCAACGCCTGGGGGTGGAACCTGACCAGCTGGACGCCATTCTACTGACTCACGAGCACAGCGATCACGCCCGCGGGGTGGATGTGCTGCTGCGCCAACGCGAGATCTCGGTCTATGCCAATGCCCTCACACGCGAGGCCCTCAGCTACAAGATGAAGAGCCAGATCCCCTGGCGGGTGTTCCACAGCGATCAGGATTTCGAACTAGGCGAGCTCTCGGTGCGCGCCTTCCGCATTCCGCACGACGCCGCCGAACCGGTCGGTTTCGTTCTCAACGGCCAAGGCACCCGACTCGGCATGGTCAGTGATGTCGGTCACGTCACCCACCTGATGCGCGAGCAGCTCAAAGGCAGCCACGCGATCTATGTGGAGGCGAACTACGATGAAAACTTGCTGGAGCTCGATACCAAACGCCCCTGGGCCACCAAACAACGCATCGCCTCCCGTCACGGCCACCTTTCCAACGATCAAACCGCCAGCCTGCTGCGCGATGTCGCCTGCGAGAAACTCAGCACCGTGATGCTCTGTCACCTGAGCTCCGACTGCAATTGTCCGAACATCGCCACCCGCACGATCACGCGCGGTTTGCAGTCGGCCGGACTCGCCAAGGTGCAAGTCCACTGCGCCGAACAGCACGAACCCACCGCCTGGGTGGAATTTGCGCCCGAAGTCGTCAGCGAGCCGGAGATCGAAGCCATCACCGAGCCAGCACCCGAAGTCAAATCAGTGCCCGAGCCGGCATCGCCGCCGCAACCTCAGCCAAAAAGCTCAAGCGCGCCTGCGGAGGAAAAATACATCACTCCCTCGCTGTTTGATGCCTTTTTCGTGCCGGACGAGTAAAAGTTTTTAATCTATTAGTTTAGATTGCTTGATCTTCTTGCCCCGGCTTGGTCAATCGGCGCATGGGAATCATACTCGAGTATTCAAAGCCGACCTTACTGAAGAAATTCTGCGCTTCGGAGCCAATTTTATCGGTCAGCAGGGTGATCCGCTTGAAGTCCTTTTTATCGGCGAACTCGAACACGTAATCCAGCAGCACCTCGCCGTAGCCCTGGCCACGGTGGTTGGGGTGGATGATAAAGTCCTCCATCAGAATCACCAAGCCACCGAGCGCGGTGGAGATGGTGAACAGCAGGTTGACCATGCCGAAAATCTGCTCGTCGTTGCGCAGGACAAAGATGCGGCCGCGGTTCGGCTGCTCGAGAATCAGCGCCAGGCCACGTTCGTGGGCGTTGCGGTCCGGGATGAAGTCGCCCTGCAGTTCCATCAGATCGGTCAGCAGCTCCACCAGCTCCGGCAGGTCCTCGATGGTAGCAGGTTCCACGCGCACGCTGGGATTGCTGTCCATTGTGCGTTCGGCCCGATCGGAGAGATCGGCGGACATTTCAGCTAAATCGCTGGCTGGGATGTTGTTGGCGGCCATGGATGGCGACAAATTATCAGGATTTGCCCCTCTGGGTAGTTTTTTTTAAGAATTTTGCCTTTCCGGACAATGCCGGGTTGACAACGGTCAAAATTTCCCTAGGTTGCCCGCCCCGTCCGCTGGCAGAATCGCTGGCTAGGGTAATTCCGCCAACCGGCGAACGTCTGATGGGCAACGTCCTACACAGACTCCGAGCAACGAACCATCACTAACCAGACCTAACCGTCCCAACCGTCTTTCATCATGAAACGCACCTTCCAGCCTTCCAAGCGCACCCGCAAACGTCAACACGGGTTCCGCGCCCGCATGAGCACCAAAGCAGGCCGTGACTGCCTCCGCCGTCGCCGCCAAAAGGGACGTAAGCGTCTCCTTCCAAAAGGTGCCGAGATCCACTTCAAGCGCCACGTCAAGCAGCACACCAAGGCTGCTTAATTAGGCGTGTCTGGCTGTGGTTGACGGTGCACACTTGCGTCTCGCCACAGACATTAACGTATAATTTGAGACGGCCACCCCTCGGTGGCCGTTTCTGCGTTTAGCCCAGTGGCTCAACGGCCAAGCCGCCCCCTTTCCCCTCACTCAGCATGCGTCTGCGTAGGAAATACAGCATGACGCGCCACGCGGAGTTCTCGCTGACGCGCCAGAAAGGACAGGCCAAAGGCGGCGCCTACCTCGTGCTCAGCACATTGGCCGATGAGCAACTGCCGCACCACAAGGCGGGTGTCATCATTACCAAGAAAGTCGGCAATGCCGTCACCCGTAATCATCTACGCCGCCGGGTGCAAGCGATCCTGGCCAAGCACCTGCACCGCATCCAAGGCCGCCGCTACATCGTCACCGTGATCCGCTGGCGCGCACCGGAGGCCAGCTTCGACCAGCTCGAGGCCGATTGGTTGAAGCAGGCGAATCGTCTCGGAATCCTCGACACCACGCCGTGAAACTCATCACTCACTGCATCAGCCGCTTCATTTATTTTGGCATTCGATTTTACCAGAAATTCCTCAATCCGGTGCTCAAAGTCATCGGTGGGCCGAACAGTGGCTGCCGCTTTCACCCGACCTGCTCGAACTATTTCCTCCAAGCGGTCAAAATTCATGGCCCGTATCGCGGATCATGGCTTGGCATTTGTCGTATTTTCCGCTGCCATCCGTGGGGCGGCTGCGGCGAGGACCCGGTGCCACCCAAAAAGTAATCTCTCTCGGCTCGCCTGAGCCAACCCATCTCTCATTTCCTAATCCCAATTTCCTAATAACCAACAAACATCATGGATCGCAAAGGCTGGATCATACTTACCATCTGCGGCATTCTGCTCGCAGCGAACTACTACTTCATGCCCAAGCAGGCACCGGAGGAAAACAAACCAACTCTCGAAGAGACCGATCTCACCGAGGTCCCTGAAAGTGAGGCCAAGCCTGAGGTTGGCGAGATGGTGCGCGAGCCGAATATCCCCAAGGTCGGTGAGAAAACCGCCGTGCTCACCTCCGGAAAAGAGGGTGGGCCCCAGGTGGAATTCCACTTTACTTCAAACGGAGGCGGCATCGCCTTCGCCCGCCTGCTCGACCAGAAGAAAATCCACGCGGAGAGCGAGTTCGTCACCATCAACGAGCACTCCCCAGCCCCCATCGGCGCCTTCACCGAAGGAGTCGATGACTACCTCGCGCTGCACTACCAGCTGGTGGAAAAAGACGGCGTTATCTTCTGCGAAGCCACCACACCCGGCGGCCTGAAGATCACCAAGCGCTGGTCGCTGGAGGAAGATGCCGATGCTCCCGGCGCAGCCTGGCGTCTGAACCTCAAAGTCACCCTGACCAACACCGGCAAGAACTCAATCAACATCGGCAACTACTCCATGTTCTGCGGTAGCGTCTCCCCGCTGCACCCGCGCGAGTGGGAAAACCAAGGAGGTGCCTACTTCCTCGATGACGGCAGCTTCACCATCAAGGACAGCAACTGGTTCAAAAAAGGCTTCTGGCGCGATGCCCGCCCGCTGTTCCAGGAAAGCGTGGAAGAGCTCGAGTATGCCGGTGTTTCCAACCAGTTCTTCACCTCCATGATTCAGCCGAAGGTCAAACAACCTTCCACTTACTGGGCCAAGGCGTCCAAGATCGATCTGCCCGGTGCCGATCCTGAAAAGCCGAAGTATTCCGTCCGCTCCGGCTTCTCCCTGCCGGTCACCAAGCTCGCCTCCGAAGAAGCGGAAACCCTGAGCTACTCGGTCTACCTCGGCCCCAAGAGCTACAGCGTGCTGAAGAAGCTCGATGGCGATGCCAAGGAAGTCATGAACTACGGATGGTTCACTCCCATCTCGGTCTTCCTCTACAGCGTTCTGAACTGGCTGCACGACGTTGCCTTTTCCAAGACTGCCGACACCTGGGCCTGGGGGCTTTCCATCATCGCCCTGACCATTCTCATCCGCTGTGCCATCTGGCCGCTGCACAACAAGTCCACGCGCACCATGAAGCGCATGAGCAAGCTGCAGCCGATCATGAAGGACCTGCGTGAGAAATACGCCGATAACCCGACCAAGCTGAATCAGGAAACGATGAAGCTCTACAAGGAGTATCAGATCAACCCGATGGGCGGCTGCCTGCCGATGTTCCTGCAGATTCCTATCTTCTTCGGCTACTACAAGATGCTCCAGTTCGCGGTGGAACTCCGCGGCGAAAGCTTCCTCTGGGTGGACGATCTGTCGATGCCCGATACCCTCACCACCCTCGAGCTCCCCTTCAGCCTGCCCTTCCTCGGCGATGCCTTACCGATCAACCTGCTGCCCATTCTGATGGCGGTGACCATGGTCCTGCAGATGAAAATGACGCCGAAAACTGGCGACAAAATGCAGCAGCGGATCTTCATGCTGATGCCTCTGATGTTCTTCTTCTTCTGTTACAACTTCGCCTCCGCACTGGCGCTCTACTGGACCACGCAGAACATCTTCTCCATCGGCCAGACCTGGCTCACCAACCGCATGCCGGAAGCTGAGCTGGTGAAACGCACACCGAAGAAAAACGGCAAGAAAACCTTCATGGAACGCATGGCCGAACGCATGGAAGAACAGCAGCGCGCTCAAAAAATGGGTCAAGGCGATGCCAAGAAACCGATGCGCGATGCCACCCCAGAAACCAAAAAGAAAAAGCGCAATCCTAAAACCGGAGGCTAATTTTCCCATCCCCGCGAATGCCCGCGAATGCACTCGCGGGGGCGCGGGGAATTTTTTTGCCTCGATCTAACAACAACCTGTCATGACCGAGGAAGAATATCTCAAGAAAGCCGCCTTTGTTTCCGAGCTGGGGCTGGCTCTGCACGAGTGTGGTGCCACCAGTCATCGCATCGAGAAGCACCTCACCAACCTCTGTGGGGTGCTGGGCATCAATGGTAGCTTTTTGATCAATGCCACCAGCATCACGTCCTGTTTCTGGCTACACGATAAGACCGATCAGCACATCCACATCGAACGGGTGCACCCAGCCGATGGTGATCTGGGAAAACTGGAACTCATCGATGCCTTGGTCGACCAGGTGGAAAGCGGCGAGTGCAATTTCAGCCAGGCCAGGGACGAGCTGCAGCAGATTTTCCGCATGGGCCCCAGTTACGGCCACTTCACCAGCCTGATTGGCGCAGTGGTGCTGAGCGCGAGTTTTGCCGCGCTGATGTCGTTCAACTACAACAACGTCATCGTCGCCGCGCTCGCTACGATCGTGATTTTCTACCTCAATAAGTTAGGGGGAAAGGTCGATCGACTCTCGGACACCATCGAGATCGTCTCAGCCATGCTAGCGGGCATCATGGCCACCGGCATTGCCGCCATCGGGGTGAAGATCAACGTGCCCTTCGTGATCCTATCCACCATCGTTATCTTCATTCCCGGACTGGCGCTAACCACCTCACTTAGTGAGATTGCGTGTCGGATTTTGATCTCCGGCACCTCGAAGCTGGTGCATGCGGTGATGACCCTGTTCAAGCTCTACTTCGGCTCCATCCTCGGTGTCGGTATCGGGGTGCTGCTCTGGGGCGCGGGAGCCGGTGATGATCTCCACGGGATCCACAACATGCCCCAGTGGAAAACGCTGCCCGCCATCGCGCTGTTGTCGATTTCCCTGACGGTCTGTTTCAATATCCGCCCCCAGCGCATGCTCTGGTGCGCGGTTGCGGCTCTGATCGGGTTCTACGTGGCGCGCAGCGGTGAGCAGCACTTCGGCGTCGCCTCGGGGATGTTTCTCGGCGCCTTTTGCGTAGGAATTTTCGCCAATTTCTACGCCAACCTCAGCCGCATCCCCAGCTCGATCATCCTCTCGGGCGGACTGGTGGTGCTGGTGCCGGGTAGTAAAACTTACCTGCTGCTGAACTCGTGGATCACCGGCGAACAAATCGCGGACCACTACACCAATGGCACCCAAGCCTTTCTGATTTTCATCTCGCTGGTGATCGGCCTGTTGTTCGCCAATGCGGTGCTACCGACCAAGAAAAGCCTCTGAGGCCCCTCGCTCCAGTGAGCGACTTAGCTAGTTATCGAGCTCAAACAGCTCGGCAAAGACCATCAGCCCGGCCTCCGTTTCCAGCGTGCTGATCACCGTCACGTCCTGAGTGGTGTTGATTTTGTTGACCGCATTGTTGACCACAATCATCGAGCCATCCGGCAGGTAGCCCACGGCCTGGTGTTCGTCTTTTCCAGCACGGACCAGGGGCAGACGGATGCGCTCGCCAACGGCAATCTTCGGTTTCAGCGCCTGGTTCAGGTCGTTGATGTTGAGCACCGTGACACCTTGCAGGCGCGCGGCTTTGGTGAGGTTTTCATCGGTGGTGAGCAGGCGTGCCGTGAGCAGGCGGCAGGTGTGCATCAGCCGGGCATCGTGGGTGTCCGAGTTGGAACCGGCCTCGGAATCGTGGATATTGATCCGGAAATGGTCGTTTTTCTGCAGTCGCTCCAGCGTTTCCAGCCCACGCAACCCGCGCGCGCGCCGACTCGATGAGGGCGAGTTCGCCATGATGTGCAGCTCCTCCAGAATGAAGCGCGGGATGATCAGGTTGCCTTCCAGAAAGCCGGCATTGAGCACACCGTAGAGGCGGCTGTCGGCGATCACGTGGGCATCCAGCAGCAAGGGCGGCCCAGGAGTCGATTCGCGATGGAAGCGGACGTAGGGGATCAACAGGGAGAAGTCATCACCGCCACTGCGCAGCGCCAGCACCGCTCCGAGGAAGCCGAGGCTGGAAAAAAGGGTGACATTCATTCCAAGGATGATGGCATCGATATGCTCCGGCTTCAGTGCGGTCGTTCGGCCTTTTTCATTGACCGACATCATTGTCTCTAACAAATCCAGCACCCCCACTCGCGAGAGCAGCCAGGCGCAGAACAGACCAATCAGCAGGCCGACTGTTGCGTTAGAAAATCCGCGCAGGGTGAACTGCTTCATCAGCGATTCCACCAGGATGAAAAAGGCAGCCACCACCAGGCCGATGACGATGCCTACCCAGATCATATCCGGGCCACCCGCAAAGTTCGCGATACCTGCGCCCGCCAGCTCACACACAAGCAGATACACCAGTCGGGCGGTGTTCACAGATCGCATGGCCGGTTTTTTCAACATGCGCGCAGCATGGCGCATCCGGCGACTCATCGCAAGTCAAACCATGGTCATCTGCTAGACCGGCAAGAGAACCCTTGATTGTTAGAAAATCCAGAGAATGATGATGGCATGTCTGACGCGCCGGCCAAGAAACCAGAATTCACCACCGAGGAGGAGGTCATGTTCTTTGATACCGATGTCGGCGGCGTGGTGCACAACATCGCCTACCTGCGGATGATCGAAACCTGCCGCACCAAGCTGGCCACCTCCATGGGCATGCGCCTCAAGGACATGGCCGAAACCGGATTGTTTCCCGTGGTGGTCCGCACCGAGATCGACTACCGCCGCCCCGCCAAGTTAGGCGATGAGTTGGAAATCCACGGCTGGCTCGCCGAGTTCAACCGTGCGAAATTCTGGTGCGAGTTCACTGTCAGACGCAAAGGCGAAAGTGAAAACCTGATCACCTGTCGCCAAGCACTCGCCATGGTCCAGATGCCAGCTGGTCGGCCCCAGCGTCTCCCGGCCGAGTGGCAGAACCAGTGGAAGTCCTAGACCATGATCAAAGCTTTCATTGCCATCTTGATGCTCAGCTCCGCGGTCTCAGCAGAGCCCCGCTATGATCAGATCACTTGGCTGTGTAGCCACAATGCGATGAACTCCAGTGATGACGGTTGGCGGTTTGCCAATCAGAAACACACCATCGCCGCGCAGCTGGACAACGGTGTCCATGCTCTGATGCTTGATATCTGGAAACAGGACGGTCAATTGGTGCTGCGCCACGGACCGGAGATGGCACGCTTTCTCGGCTCCAAGAAATTCAGCATCGAGCTCAAAACGCTGCACGATTTCCTCACCAAACATCCAGACAGCGTCATCACCCTGATTCTCGAATCCAAGGTGCCAGCCGCTGAGGTAGCGCGTGAGATCAGTCAGGCCGGTCTGGCACGCTTCTGCCACTTCCAAGACCCCACCAAGCCATGGCCCACCCTCACAGCGATGCGAGCCTCTGGAAAACGCCTGGTGGTGTTCTCAGACCGCGTGGCCAGAGGCAAGGCCGTGCCGAAATGGTACATGCCTGTCTGGGATCACGCATGGGAAACCAACTGGCAGGCAAAAAATACCGCGGATTTGTTAGCGGCCAAAGCCCGACGAGGTAAACGCAGCAACCGCTTATTCATCTTGAACCACTTCATCACCACCGGGTTACCCAAGATCGAGCACGCCAAGGTGGCCAATGCCGCTCCTTTCCTCCAGCAGCGAGTCGATCTCGCAGTGAAGACATTCCAGCGGAAGCCCAACTTCCTGGTGCTCGATTTCTATCACCTCGGCGACGGTTTCAACGTCGTGAAGCGGCTCAATGCCACAGCACCTGTGGTCAAGCAATAGGCATTGAAAATGCCTGTGCGCTTAGTCCGAGCTGTCAGCAGTGCTTTTAATGTCCGTCAGAGCGTCTATGAAGTCTCCGAGCACCTCTGTGGGCAGCATGATGGTGTCACGGTTGCCTGAGCACTCCTCGGTGATCTTGACCACCTTACCGCGTGCGTTCTGTTTCAGGTCCAGGTAGAAGGTCTTCCGGTCGGCCAGGATTTTCTCCGTATGTAATAAATCGTCTCTCTTCATCTTACTTTGCTTTCTTTCCACGTGTGATGCTCCCCTTTTCCCCGATCTCGGTCAAGTCATGAAATCCTTCTCTCCATTTCTCTTTCCCAGACTTGTTCCCCAAAGTTATTTATTCACGTTTCTATTAAGAGATTATTTTAAACCTAAATCATTTCTTCTTCTTCTACATGTGAATAACTTCAGATTTGGGCCGTTCCATGCGATAGATACTGGTGTTCCACGGGATCAATAACATGGTGAAAAACTCTGGGTGGGTACTCGCCAGCGGGTGCTTGGAATGGGGTCGATCGATTTGGGCTCAATGATTCCACAAGTTATCCACATTCTGATCCCGCTTGTTCACAGCTTGCGTTTTGCCTCTGAGACCGATAGAAATCCGCCATGATTCCCACGGCCTACGATTGCAAATGGATGCAGCTGGCACTTCGCGAAGCCCGCCGCGGTATCGGCCTGACTTCACCGAACCCCGCTGTCGGTGCCGCCATCGTGAAAGATGGGGTGCTGCTTGGAAAAGGATGGCACCAGCGTGCCGGCCAGCCGCATGCCGAACGCGAGGCGCTGGCCGATGCCCGAAGCCAGAACCACGAGCTCAGCGGCGCTACGATTTATGTCACCCTCGAGCCCTGCTCCAGCCACGGCCGCACCCCACCCTGCACCGATGGCATCATGGAGGCTGGCATCACCCGCGTGGTCTACGGCGCTGAGGACCCGAACCCAGCGCACCGTGGCCGCGCTCGTGAGCTGCTCACCGCTGCCGGAGTCGATGTCTGCACTGGTGTTGAGCTGGCGGCTTGCGAGCACTTGCTCCGTGCCTTTGCCAAGAAACAGGTCACCGGCCTCCCCTGGGTGCTGGTAAAGTCCGCCATCAGCTTGGACGGTCGGATCACCCGACCACCCGGCGAGGGTCAATGGCTCACCAGTGCGGCATCACGCGAGCAGGTCCAGGCGCTGCGCTTCGAATCCGATGCCATCATCACCGGTGGCAACACTCTGCGTATCGATGACCCCGCACTGACTATTCGCTCGCCCCATTTTCCAGCCAAGCCCCAACCCTGGCGCATGGTGATCACCCGTGGCTATCAGGCGAACCTGCCGGCCCACGCCAAGGTCTTCACCGATGCCTATGCCGAACGCACTCTGGTGCAGGAGGATGGAGATCTGTTAGCTGCCTTGAAACAACTCGCCGACCGTGGTTGCAACCAAGTGATGGTGGAAGCTGGCGGTGTTTTGTTAGGTGCCTTCCTCGACGCCGGTTTGGTGGACGAAGTGGCGGTGTTCTACGCGCCGATGGTCACCGGTGGTGCGGATGCTGGATTTGCTGGCTTGCCACGCGAAGTCCCCCTGCATGGTCACGAGTATCAGAAAATTGGGGATGACGTTTACCTCCGCGCCCTGGTAACCCGCGATTGATCCTGCGCCGGATTACAAATCCTCCCCTCTCTTATACTTGCGTGCTGCAGTGCTTTCCTGCAATATCCCACGCAATCAACCTAACTTATCATGTTTAAACGAATCGGAAACCTCATCAAAGGCTTTATGGGCCTGTTCATCGGCGGCCTTGAAAAACGTAATCCGGAAGCTCTTCTGGATGTCGAAAAGGAAAACCTGCGCAAGCAGATCGCTGAGTTTAACAAGGGGCTCGCCACCCACGCAGGGCTGGTCGAGAAGTTGATGTCGCAGACGAAAAAGCTCGATAAGGAAGAAACAGAACTCCGCGCCAAAACCGCCGCCAACCTGAAAGCCGGTAACCGCGAGCTCGCCGGGCAGTATGCTGTGAAGCTGCAAGCCGTCGATAAAGAGCACGATGAAATGGCCGTGCAGCTCGAAGAAGCTGAAGTCCGTTACAAGGAGCTGGTCAAAGCCCGCGACGTCAGCGTCAGCACCGCCAAGAAAAAGATCGAGGAACTCTCACGCGATATCGACGATATGAAGGTGAAAACCGCCATGGCCGAACTCAACGAAATGGCCTCCGGTATGGTCACCTCCATCGGTGGCTCCGGCGATACCTTGAACCGTCTCGAGGGCATGGTCGAAGAAGAACGCACCAAAGCCGCAGGCCGCGCCCGCGTCGCCAAGGACTCCCTCGACATGGGCGACATCAACATGAAAGCCGCCGAGGAAGAAGCCCTCGCCGAAATGGCCCTCGCCGACTTCGCCGCCGCCGAAGGCATCGAAATCGAATCGACCGCCAAAGCAGAACCTTCCAAACCCCAATCAGAAACCACCAAAGGCACCATGGGCCCAGGGGTTTCCGAGTAGGGAAGATAAAGAGATTCATCTCACCACGGAAAATAATCCCTAGCGGGTATTTTCAAGTGTGAGGTTAATTATGAGTTAGACAATGATTATATGCTGCTGAATCCACATAAAATCAAAGGGGAGAACACCCGATTACTGAATGAAATGGAAATACCAGTAATGGAATCATTACCTCATTTGGATAAACCACGTTTCAGAGAGCCAAAAGACGTTGCTACTCGCTCTGTAATTCTTGCGGCATTACTTCAATTACATTTTGGTGCTCCGAATGAATATATTGAGAACTATCTTCAATCTAATAGCTTGTTGGGTGGTTTAACAGATTGTGAGAGAGAACGGCTTTCGCGCAGCTATGATGAATGGCCTCAACAAGATAAGATTAATCTAGATTGGTCTATGGATGCGATATGGGCATTAATGTGGTGTGGTGGTAAACACAGCAATTTAAGCTTTAACACGTGTGTTGAAGATTCACTTGCTTCGATGTTGCCTGCTTTCGAGACAAACGAGCCTGCGGATGATTGCATCAACCATTTTAAGCTGTTCTCTAAGAGGGCCATATTCATCGAGTTAGACAAGTTCTATAGAGTGCATTGGTATGCGCGGAACAACAGCTTATCGGGCATAACCGATGAACGCGTGAATTTGAGTATTATTATGGAGCGACGGAAGGCCCTTGAATGGGTATGTGACGCTAATCTAGACTGGGAAGATATTTCTCTTGATACCTGAGAATTTCGTCTAACAAGTCATTGCCATCGACCATTAACCGTTCGCAGTCCGAGGACATTTTACAGTTCAACTCATGAATGGTTGGCGGGCGTTCTACACGCGGCCATGGAATTTTACGTTCGCTGAAGAATAATGCATCGCATCCTGCCAATTCTCGCCATGGGCTTCTTCTCATCACTCTTCGGCTGCAACAAGCCATCCAACAACACCGGGGGTGATTCCTCCCCATCACCAAAGACGCTCGAGGAAAAGCTTGAGGCATTGGCATCTTGCGGGATCAAGCTTCGCCCCGAGTTCTCGGTAGATGATTTGCTGAGTAGTTGGGGGCGCGCCGAATACGAAGAACCCGGATTCAGCATGACGCTAGTCGGCGTTGGAATGACTCAAGAGGAGCCGCCCTGGACACCGAGATCGAAGAATCTCTGGCATTTCGATACTGAATGTATTGAGGATCACGGCTCTTACGTCGATATCGCCAAGCGCATGGTTGAGATGGCTGATGGCTCTCTCCCTCTCACAGATATTGAGGACTACGTAGACATCGAGGAGAAGAAGGCGTGGCTTTCGTTCAAGCTAGATGGTAAACCCATCCGATTTGATTGCGAGGTCGACAACGATTGGGTGGATTCGAAGGTTTTTGGCCACTTCGTTAATCTGTTGGCTCAGACGGATTCTGCGAAGATATTTTTCTATTTCGATCTCGGTGGCCAAGACTGCATCGTTGGATGTGTAAGTAGAGAAGACTACGACCTACTTCGGAAGTTGATTCCCGAGGTCGTTCCCCTAACATAACACGCAGCGAACAAGGCGGCGACGCTGACTCCTGACCCGCTCCGAGTCGTAAATTTAAAGATTTTATAACCATTAGACCCAAATCGAAGGCGCGCTGTCGGTCAGCACTGGGCTGGCTTTGGACGCTCGGCAAAAAAAAGTTGAACATCTCTAGGCCTGCATCAGTGGTGGAGGAGCGATTGCCAGTGTGGGAGGCGCTTTCCGAATTCTTTCTCGATACTGATTTGGACGAGGCCGACTATCAACGGATTGCTCGAGTCGTGGCTTCATCTCCGTATTCGGTTCAAGAAACCGAAAAGTTCCTCAGGTATGAGCTGTATCCCGTTCTGATATGGAACCTTCGGTGTGTAGCTGGAGAGTGGGCTGGATTCGATCCTGTTTGGCTTAGGGAAGCGATTGAGCCGCGCCTGAACAAGCGACCGAAGTTCCGGCTTCCGCTGCTGCAGTGGTGGATGATTCGAAATCATTGGGCGCGGGTTTCTGAGCTGGTTCAACACGAGAGAAAGCACCAAGGCGAACGGGGCTGAACGGGGCTGAACGAACAAGGCGGCGATGCTGACAGCTAAGCGCCTAAGCTACCATGCTGCATGGTCAATTTTGCCTGTCATGCGCTCAGGTTTGTTGGTGTGCTGACGAGCTTATTCAGCCAAGCGGCTGGGTATTTTATGTAGCGAAGATTGAATGAGAAGGTAGTCGAGGCCGAGCCAACGGTTTCTGTAGAATGCTACCACCTTATGAACAATAGTATCAAACATCAGAAGT